>NZ_JAYMXF010000024.1:0-184842 GCF_048055755.1 Phaeobacter sp. JH204B | reverse complement strand
ATGGCCGCAAGCGGTTTTTTGACATTTTCATGAAGTTTCCGGCAAAAAGTCATATTATCAAGCAATATCAGACTGTTACACATCCATATTCGACAGATTAACCCAGCTTCCGTGATCCATTCTGCCCGCAACCGCAGGCGCGATCTCCAAAGATCCCCCTGCTCAAATCTATATATAGAGGTACGCATGCCCGGGACCACTAAACGCCTGCCGACTCGCGCTCATCCGACTCGGTGTCTCAGCGCGTCACGCGCCCCGAGCACGGGACTCTCAGCGTAAAAAGTCCACGCCGCGGCCCCCGGCTCGCAAAATCGACCCGCGCCGCGAGGTCACTATAAAGGCTATGGCTTGTGTCGTCGCACCATCATAGGCTTTGGTGGAGCCGCAGCCGGGGCGGGGCGGCATCGGTCAGAACACTGGTCAATGTCCTCCTCATCGCCCGCCGACTGCGATGGAAGGCACGACCAGCCCGGGCCCGCTGATGCCTGGGCTGCCACGGAATCAACAGCGCAATCGCGGAACCAAGACAAAAGACGATGAGAGACCTTCCCCTATCCCAGTCGGCGCAGCGAGCGGCGGAGAGCCGTGCGTCAGCAGCCCCCCCGGCACCTGCCCCCGGCCAAGACGGAGCGCGTGCGACGAATGACGGTTTCCGCCACATGCTGCGCCGGATCACCCGTATGGAACATGACGCGACAGAGCGGGCCTTTGCCCCGTTTCATGAAAGCCCCCTGCCCCATCTCGCCTGGTTTCTCAGCTGTCAGCATACTGCGCTCTACGCGCTATCGCGGACCAGCGGCGGCCAGACCGGTCGCGCCAGCCCGCTGCTGGCAGCGCTGATCGACGCCCTGCGCGCGGATTGCGCCGCCATCGGGCGACAGCCGGCCGTCATTGCAGCGGATACGCCAGAGCTGCACCCCACAGCCGTCGACTATCTGGTGCTTGGCTCGCGCATGGGCAATGAGGTGCTGCGCCGCCGCCTGAGCGATGCCGCAGGACCGGGGGAGCTGCCTGACTATTTCAGACCGCGCGACCATCTGGCGCCATGGCGGGCAACATGCGATGATCTGGATCACCTCCCCCCCGATGGCGCGCTGGCGCATCGGATCGTGGCGGATACCCGCAAGGGCTTTGACCTTTTCCAGACCGCCGCCCGGCTTACACCGTTCGGCACCACGCCGATTGAATTACCCGCTTGATATATAAGACTGCTGAGAAGACTGCGCGGATCGGACAGCGCGCATGATATTGATAACATCCCAATAAAAAGGGCCTGTATAATGGCTTTGGAACAAACCGTTTCCACCACGACCCTGACCAACTGCGATCGCGAACCCATTCATCAACTGGGCCGGGTGCAATCCTATGGCGGGCTGATCGCCTTATCGACCGATTGGATCGTGCAGCATGCTTCGGAGAACCTGCAGGAAATCCTAGGCATCGCGGCTGAGGAGGCCATCGGCCAATCGCTGGCAGGGCTGATCACCGAGGCGGCCTTCAGCCGCATTCGCCGCAATCTGGGCGCCTTGGAAGCCCCTGACAGCAGCCTGCGCTTTTTCAACATCCCGCTGAAGACCGGCGTTCAGGCCTTTGATATCAGCATCCATCAGAGCGGGCGCCATCTGGTGGTGGAGTTCGAACCGAAGTTCGACCGCAGCGAGCGCGATGTGATGTCGGAGATCTATCCGCATTTCTCGCAGCTGCGCCGCGATGAGGGCATCGCCCGACTGGCGCAGGGGGCGGCACGGGGGCTGCAGGCGCTTTCCGGTTTCGACAGCGTGATGGTCTATCAGTTCCAGCCCGATCAGTCCGGCCAGGTCATTGCCGAGGTGCGCAGCGACCGGACCAAGAAATACGAAAACATGTTCTTTCCCGCCTCCGATATCCCGGTTCAGGCACGCGCGCTCTACAAACGCTCGCTGCTGCGGCTGATTGCGGATGTGGATGATGCCGGATCACCGATCACCCCCGCCTTCAAGATCGACGGCGCCCCCCTGGACCTGTCGCTGGCGGTGACGCGCGCCGTGTCGCCGATCCATCTGGAATATCTGCGCAACATGGGCGTGCGCGCCTCGATGTCGGTGTCGATCATGAAGGATGGCGAGCTTTGGGGGCTGTTTGCCTGCCACCACAATCGCCCGCGCTACATTGATTATGAGCGCCGCACCGCGATCGAGATGTTTGCCCATGTCTTCTCCTATGAGCTGAGCCAGTTCGAGACCAAGCAGCGCAGCCGCGAAGAAAAGAACATGAACCGGCTGCAAACGCAGCTGATGGCGATGCTGGCGGATGGCCGCCCGTTCAAGGACAGCCTGATATCGGTGTCCGAGGATATTCAGGACGTGATCCCGCATGACGGGCTGGTGCTCTACTCAGATGGCGACTTCCAGGCCACCGGCCTCACCCCGACCGCCGAGGAAACCCGGTCGCTGGCGCGGATGCTGGATCTGACCATCGGCACAACCGCCTTTTCCACCAACCAGCTGGAGAGCCTTCACGAACCCGCACGCGACTACATCGACCGCTGCGCAGGCATTCTGGCGATCCCGATCTCCAAACGCCCGCGCGACTATCTGATCCTGTGTCGGCGCAAGATCTCGCAGACCGTGGAATGGGCGGGGGATCCGACCAAACCGATGGAGGTCGGCCCCAATGGCGTGCGCCTTACCCCGCGCAAGAGCTTTGAGGCCTGGCAGGAAACCGTGGAATGGCGCAGTGTCCCCTGGGCAGAGGAAGCCCTTCACAGTGCCAATCTGCTGCGCACCGTGCTGCTGGAAATCTTCCTCAAGGTGACCGAGGCCGCCAATGCCGAACGGGCGCGGGCCGAGGAACAGCAGCAATTGCTGATCTCCGAACTCAACCACCGGGTCCGCAATATCCTCAACCTGATGCGCGGGCTGGTCACCCAGACCAAGGGAACGGCGCGCACGCTGACCGAATTTACCGACAATCTTGATGGCCGCATCCATTCGCTGGCACGCGCCCATGACCAGCTGACCAGCGAACAATGGGAGCCCGCCTCTCTGCGCGCCCTTATAACCTGCGAACTGGAGGCCTATACCACCGGGCGTCCTGATGAGGTGGTGATCAACGGTCCTGACGCGCTGATCTTGCCGACGGCGTTCACCACGCTGGCGCTTGTCCTGCATGAGCTGACCACAAACTCCGTCAAGCACGGCGCGCTCAGCAACGGGGTGGGCCGGGTCATCATCACCCTGAAGGAAGAAGACAGCGGCGCGCTTCTGATCGACTGGGTCGAACGGGGCGGGCCACCGGTTGCCCCTCCCTCGCGGCGCGGATTTGGCTCCTCGATCGTGGAGAATTCCATCCCGCATGAGCTGAAGGGCGATGCCAAGATCCAGTACAAGACCACAGGTCTTGAGGCATCGTTCCGCATTCCCACCCTCTACCTGCACAAGATCGTCGATGAGACAACTGTCGCCAAGACCACCATCACGGTGGATCCGGCCCAACAGGCCGCGCAGCTTCAGGGCAAGGCGCTGGTGGTTGAGGACAGTTTCATCATCGCCATGGATCTTACCGCAATGCTCGAAGATATGGGTTTCTTCGAGGTCGCCAGCGCCTCCTCCGTCGGCAAGGCGCTGGACGCACTGGCGGAGGGCGGCTTTGAGTATGCGGTGCTGGACGTCAATCTCGGCTCCGAACAATCGGTGCCGGTGGCCGAGGAGCTGGCCCGGCAGGGCATCCCCTTTGTGCTGACCACCGGCTATGGCGAGGTGCAGGATATCGTCGATATCTACCCGCCCTGCCCGATTGTGCAAAAACCGATCTCCGAAAGCGCGCTGGCCACGGCCCTGATCCGCGCAGGCGAGATGAAGGCCGCAAGGGATAGCTAAACCGCGACCTACCAGCACGATACGGGCCGCGCGATGTCACGCGCGGCCCGTTTTATTTGCGGTCGGCTGACGCCTCCGCGCAGCGCTCAGAGATCCACCTCGATCACGCCGCCCTTTTCTGCGGCCCGTGACTGGCACAGGATCACCGCGCCCTTGCGCTGCGCCTTGGACAGCACGAAATCGCGGTGTTCCACCTCGCCTGAAACCAGCCCGCATTTGCAAACACCACAGATGCCGTCGGAACATTTCACATCAATATGAATGCCGTTCTCCGCCAGCACATCGGTGGCAGTTTTCTCCGCAGGCACCAACACCTCACGCCCCGAGCGCGCCAGCTTCAGCGTGAAGTCGTGGTTTTCATACTCCGGCACCTCCGGCACCGAGAAATACTCAAGATGGCGCGCCTCCTCAGGGAAGCCCTGCCGCCCTGCTGCCTCCATCACCCCACTCATGTAGCGATCCGGCCCGCAGGTGTAGACATGCCAGCCGTCCTGGTACCCTGCCAGCAGCTGGTCCAGATCGGCGCGGCTGCCCTCATCCGAGACATGCACCCGCACATTGTCCGCCCAGCGCATCGCTGCAAGATCGTCGAGATAGCCTGCATCCTTGCGCGAGGGGACGGAGTAATGCAGCTCAAACGGCTGTCCCAACGTATGCAGACGATGCGCCATCGCAATCATCGGCGTGACACCAATTCCGCCCCCCATCAGGAAACTGCGGCTGGCCTCCTCCACCAGTGGGAAATGGTTGATCGGTTTGGAGATAAAGACCCGCCGTCCCTTGGTGAAGATCCGATGGAGCAGCTTCGATCCCCCTCGCCCCACATCCTCGCGCAACACCCCGATCTGATATTTCGACCGATCCGCCGGGTCACCGGACATGGAATACTGGCGCAGGAACTCCGGTGCCACCACGATGTCCAGATGCGCCCCCGCCGTCCATTCCGGCAGGGGGCTGCCGTCGAGGCTCTGGAACTCGTACTTGGTGACGCCATCGCTCATCACATCGACATTCGACACCTCCACCCGCAGAACCGGGCTGTCGCTGTCATTTGTATAAATGTGATCCCAATCGCCGGTCTCGCCGCGGGCGCGCCGTTCCTTGTATTCCTCGGCGGTGATCATCGCCTGATAGGCCTCGATCCCCGCCTCCCGGTCCATAGGAAACGGATAGGGCCAGGGATGCGGCGCCAGATGTGCGGGGTAAACCGCCAGCGTCTGATCCTCATAGCGCAGATCCAGATCCTTTTGCAGCGCGCGCGCATTGACCGGATGGCGCGTCGGGCGATAGCCGCCGTCCTCTTCCAGCTCCAGATCCCACCACCATTTCTTGGCCGGGTTCATCTCGCCATTGCCAACCATATCGTCAAGCTTGGCCAGCGCAGGCGCCGCCGCTGGCAAATTCATCGCCGCCCAGCGGAAGGGTTTTTCCTTGAATATCCCCTCCAGATTCCAGGGGCAGGTTTTCATACACCGCCCGCACATCGCCCCGCCGGGCGTGGTGATCCGGTAGGTGGTGCATTTCTGACTGTCCGACTTCCAGATCTCATAGCCATTGAACATCAGCTTCGGCCCCGCGGTGATGGCGCCCGACGGGCATTCGCGGGCACATTTGTTGCAAGCCTCGCAAAACGCCTGCAGGCCAAAATCGATCGGCTTGTCATGCGCCATCGGCATATCGGTGGTGACAACCCCAGACTTCAGGCGCGGTCCGAGGAAGGGATTCAGGATCACCTCACCAATCCGGCTCACCTCCCCCAGCCCCGACAACAGCAGCAGCGGCGGTTGCAACACCTCACCATCCATCACCGTATGGGCCTTCGCCTTGTAGCCAAGGTTGCGGATCTGGCGCGCAATCACACCGCCCAGCAACGAAAACCGCAGATAGGCCCGCATGGACTGCGCCACTGCAATCCAGTCGTCCCCCGAGGTGCCCTCGGTGGTGTCAAAGCCCTGATCGACAATCATCGAAATCGCCTGATCATGTTCCGGGTGGATCTCGGCGCCGGTGGCGTCATGGCTGTACCAGGTCCACTCCGGGCAGCGGCTGATCCCCACCGCATCAATCCCCAGCCAATAGCTCGCCGCCTTGATGTTGGCCGCATTGCGCTCCGCATCCGTGGGGCGCGGTGCCTGCGTGGTCGGCGCACCATCCTGCAACAGCACAAAGGCCCCCAGCATCCGCCGCTGCGCCATCGAAGGCGCGGCCTTGCGCACGTAGAACCCACCAGTTGCGGCCTGCTGATTGGTCTTGCCCATATCGCCGAACTGGCTGCGGGCAAACATGTCGGCGCGTTTGGGCACCCGCGCCACCCGCGCCTCGTCAATATAGGTGGTGGGATCCTCCACCCGCTTCAGCGTTTCAAACGGATGCGGGCCATCGCGAAAATCGCGGCGGGCAAAGGGGTCGCCATTCAGCGCTGAGCGTTCGGACCCGATCCCCAGCCACCATTTCGGCCCCTTCACCTGCATCACCGGTTGCAGATCCTGCGGCAACAGCGGCTTGTCCTGCGCCATGTCGAAATCGGTGGTTACAACCGCAACGCCAAACCGTGTCCCTAGATAGGGGTTCACCAGCTTGCCATCCTCAACCGTCGCAAGCCCCGCCGCAACGGTCAGCTGATTGAGATCCACATCCGCCGACGTCCCGGTATGCGCCTTGGCATCCCAGCCCAGCAGGCGAATGTAATTTGCCAGCACCACCGCCGTTTCCGAGGCCCGCAGACAGGCGCGGTGCCGCTCTGCCCCGTCCAGCCAGTCACACCCCGCCTCATCCGGGCGCGGGTCGCGCGGCATCTCGTAGAGAAACACAATCGAATGGGTGTGATCGCCAATGGTGGTCGGCGGTGCCTCCATCGCGTCCCGCAGATCTGCCATGATCATATCGATGCCAGAGGCCAGCGTTTTGGTCTGGCGCGTTTTCAGATCTTGGGCCAGCCGCTCGATATCTGGGTTACTATAGGGCACATCCAGCCGGGCAGAGCCAGGCATCGGACCGATCCCCACCATCGCCGCATCGCTGAAATAGCCAAAGGCCTTGATGTGATCGGCCCGCTCCTGCGGATCGCTCGGGCAGTCAGCCTGTGCCTTGTTGACCAGCCCGTCGCGGATCGCATCCATCATCGCCTGATATTCGCCCATCGCATTGACGATAGAGGCAGGCATATCGGGCCGGGCAAAACTCAGCCGTTGAAATGGCGGCACCGCCGTCAGATCCGGCATCACCCCGGGCTGCAACCGCTCCATCGGAAAGGGGCCCAGATGTATGGGGCGTGAGCGGGTCGAGAACAGACGAAGAGGCATGGCAGAGACCTGATACAGGGATGGGCTGCCACAGGTTTACTCCAGAAATCGGAGATTGGAATAGGCTCCAACATCCAATTTATATAATCAGCGGTATAAACTACTGATATACATCAAAATTATTCACATCCAATTTCACATCACCCTGCCTGACCGCGTCGGCCCTCAAAGGCACGGATAGCGATTCCACCATCAGAGAGCGACTGGCGCACCGAACGGGCCAGCTGCACCGCCGTGGGCGTGTCGCCATGCAGGCAGATGGTGTCGATGGCCGTGGGAATGCGGGCGCCACTCTCCGTGATGATGGCGCCTTCCTCGACCATCTTCAGGATCCGTGGTCCCGCAATCTCCGGGTCATGGATCACCGCGCCGGGCCGCGACCGGTCCACCAGCGTGCCATCGTCATTATAGGCCCGGTCGGCAAAGATCTCACCGCACCAGTTGCAGCCCAGCTCGCGCACCACCTCCTCCATGGCGGTGGCGGCCAGCACCATGATGATCAGATCCGGGTCCAGATCCAGCGCCGCCTCATAGCAGGTCCGCGCCATGCCGTGATCGACGCAGGCCATATTCGACAGGGCGCCATGCAGCTTCAGATGGCGCACCTCGGTGCCCGCTGCCCGCGCCATGCCCTGCGCTGCGCCCAGCTGGTAGCGGATCAGATTGGCCAGCGTATCCTGCGGCACCTGCATCTTGCGGCGACCAAACCCCTGCAAATCATCGAAACCGGGATGCGCGCCGATCCCGACGCCATGATCCCGCGCCAGTGCCATGGTCGCGGCCATCACATCCGGGTCGCCCGCATGAAACCCGCAGGCAATATTGGCCGAGGAGACCACGTCAAGCAGGGCTGCATCATCGCCCATCGTCCAAGGTCCAAAGCTTTCGCCCATATCGGCGTTCAGATCGACGGTTTTGCTCATGTCTCGGCTCCAGGCTCATCTCGGGGTTCAAAAGGATCCGCTGCGGCGGAAACCATGCCACCAATCAACTGATAGGACAGAAGGTCAGCCATATCAGCCGGATCGCGCAGCAACGGTCGGCAGGCAGAGGGAAGCCGCGCCAGCGCCGCGTCATGCGCCGCCTGCTGCGCCAGCCCTTCGGCCAGCGACACCCAGCGAAACCGCAGCACAGCCCCAGCCGCCGCCTGAACCGCCCGCGACAGATCACAGGGCAGAACCGTACCGATCCGGGGATAGCCGCCGGTGGTCTGCGCCTCGCGCAGCAGCAGGAACGGGCGGCCATCGCCGGTCATCTGCACATCGCCCGGCACGATGACCTCCGACAGCACGTTCAGCTGCCCCGCTGCGGCAAACCCCTCGCCCTCGGACATCAGTTGCAGCGCCATGCGGCTGGCGCGCCGCCCCGGCGTGAACGGCGTCTCGGCAAAGCGCCGACGCACCGCCGGGTCAAAAAGATCGGACTGGAAACTCTCGACCAGCCGCAGCTCGCCGCCGGAGAACCGATCCGCCACATCAAGGCAAAGCCCGGTCACCCGCCGCGCCGCCGGCGTCGTCTCCTCGCCAACCGGCAGGATATCGCCCTCGGCCAGCGGCGCGCCAAGGGCTGCCACCAGATGCGTCGACCGTCCGCCCAGCCGCTGTGGTGTGGCCAATCCGCCGCCCAGATGCAGATAGCCATAGACGCCGCGCCGGGCCGCGCCAATCTCCAGCCGCTGCCCCGGTTCAATTCTGTGCGAGCCGTTCCAGACCAGCGGCGCACCATCCAGCGTAGCCTGCATCTCGGCGCCGGTCAGAGCAATCCGCATGGGTTCGGTTGCCTCGAACAGCCCGCCCATGCCGGCCATCTCCAGCGCCGCCAACCCGGCATCCTGCCGCAGCAGCGCCGCGCCCTCGACGAGCGCCAGCCGATCCGCCGCGCCGCCCTGCGACAGCCCCTGCCCGATATAGCCAACCCGTCCGCCGTCCTGCACCGTGCAGGAGGGACCGATCCGCAGAACCCGCAGCGTTCTCATGCCGAAACCTCGCTGACAATGGCTCCGCCCTGCGGCGCACCGGTCTCGCGCAGACGCAGGAACTCGGCCGTTCCGACCGGCTCGAACTGCAACTCATCCCCCGCCCGCAGCGCAAATGGATCGGCGGCTTCGGGTTGAAACAGCGTCAGGCCAGTCTGCCCGACATGGCGCCAGCCGGTCGGTGACGCGGTCGAAAACAGGACGAACTGGCGGATCGCAAGCACCAGCGCCCCGACCGGCACCTGAGGGGTGACTTCGCTCTGGCGCGGGATGTCCCAATGTTCGCCCAAAGTGCCCAGATAGGGCTGCCCGGGGGCAAATCCGATGGTCAGCACCCTGACCCGCGCCGCGCCCAGCTCGTCAATCGCCGCCTGTTCGCTCAGGCCCGCCAGATCCGCCGCCTCGGCCAGCTGCGGCGCAAGCTCGGTCCCATAGACCGTGGGCACCCGCCAGAACCGCCGCCCCTGCGGCAAGGGCGCTTGGCGCCAGTCCCGTGTCTGCAACAGATCCGCCAGCGCCGCGTGCAAACGCTCATGCGGCAGCTCTGCCGGGTCAAACCGCACAAAGACCGAGGCCAGCGATGTCGCGGTTTCCACCACGCCGCTCAGCGCCAGATCGTCGACCGCACCCCGAAAGGCCAGCGTGGCGCGATTGGTGGCCTCATCCAGCTGATCGCCAAAGCTGACCAGCATACCGGACAGCCCGACATTTCGGATCAACGGGTAGGTGGGTGATCCCTCACGCGACATGGTTCCTCCGACACAGGTCCGGGCGCCGGACCACCCCTGCCGGGCGGCTCAGCTATCCCCGTCCATTTTCGCCACAGGGTTGCGCTGCATCGTAGGGATAGTCAACCGGCCTCTTCCCGCGATCCCCCTGATATATCGGAGGGCGGGCAGAGGCCCAGTTTAGGGGCCAGTCAAAAGCCCGGTCAAAGGCTCAGTTACAGGCAAGATCTGAGACCCGTCAGAGCCCCCGCTCTGACCCGCCCGGATGGCTACGCCGCCAGCGCCGCCGTGAACGGCAGCTCGACAACCCGCCCCCCTTCGACGACCAGCGCACGGTTCGGCTGCACCTCGATCCAGTTCCGGGTGTCGCTGTCCAGCGGCTCGGAGGTGACAATCACCCCCTCATCGTAGATCCGGTAATAGAGGCTCGGTGCGTATTGATCAGAGGCATAGCGCGCCGCAAAAAGCCGGGTACCATCGGACCAGCAGGCGCCAAACCGCATATGCGGCGTGGTGCCATGATCGCGCGACACCGCTTCGACCTGCTGTACCGCCGCCGCCACCGCGTCAATCGGATCCTCATCAAGGCCAAGCCCAAGCGCGATCAGGAAAATCGCCTCACTCTCGGTGCCGCCCAGACGGTGATCGTAGAAAGCATCCGGGATCATCGTATCCAGCCGCTTGCGGAACATCATATGCCCGCCGGCCTGACCATTGTGCATGAAGCTCCATTTGCCACTGGCAAACGGATGGCAGTTGTTGCGCGAGGTCGCGGTCCCGGTCGAGGCGCGCACATGCGCCAGAAACAGCCCGGTCTTGGTGTGGCGCGAAATCTGCGCCAGATTTGGATCGGACCAGGCCGGATGGGTATCCTTGTACAGACAGGGTTCGGGCCGGTCCGAATACCAGGCCATACCAAACCCATCAGCATTGATCGGCGTCTTGCAGATCAGCGCGTTACGGCACTGATGCACCAGCGAATGTTCCGGTACGAACACCAGATCCTCAAGATAGCGCGGGGCCCCGTTCCAGGCGAGCAGACGGCACATTATGCCACCTTCGGCGCAAAGCGCGCGGTAGAGACATCGACGTTATAGCCCTCGCAGAACCGCTGCGGATCCTGCGCCAGGTCCCGCACCGCATGGATGATCGCATCGGCTTTCTCATCGCTCAGCGTGGCGGAGAAGTTGAGCCGCGTCCAACCGGGCTTCTCGATCTCCTTGCCACCCAGAATGGCCGCCCGCATGGCGCGGGACTGCACCTGCCCGATGTTCAGCAGCCGATGCGCATAAGGTCCGGCACAGGCGCAGCCGCCGCGGGCCTGAACGCCATAGTGATCCGACAGCATCCGGGTGAACAGCTGCTGGTGGATCGGCGCGCCGGTCTCGGGATCCTGCACCTGAAACGAAAAGATCGGCAGCTTCTGCTTGGCGTTCGGATTGCCAAGGATTTGCAGATTGGGCAGATCCTGCCAGGCCGCCAGCGCCCGCTGGCGCAGCTCTTCCTGCCGCCGGTCCATAAACGCCTGACCCATCGCCTCCTTGACCAGCAGGCAGAGCGCGACGCGGATATCGCCCACCACATTGGGCGTGCCGGCCTCTTCTCGGGCGGCAAGATCCTCGGCGTAGTCATGCTGCCAGGGCGAGACGAATTTCACCGTGCCGCCACCGGGCAGCGTCGGGCGTGTGCTGGCCACTGCCGCCTTGCGCAGGATCATCACGCCGGATGCCCCCGGCCCGCCCAGGAATTTATGGGCGGAAAATACAATCGCATCCTTCTCGGCATCGGTACCCGCCGCCATATCCATCGGCAGATAGGGGCCACCGCCCGCATAATCCCAGACCACCCGCGCGCCGTACCGGCGCAGCAACCGGCTGACCCCATCGGTGTCGGTGACAATCCCCGTCACGTTGGAGGCCGCTGAAAACGCTCCCACGATCAGGCGGTCGCCGCCTGCCGCCCCCTGCAAGACCGCCTCCAGCTCCGCCATGTCCGGCCCACCCTCGGCCGCTTCGGCAATCTCCACCACCTCGGCGCCGCTTTCGCGCCAGGGCAGGATGTTTGAGTGATGTTCATAAGGGCCAAGGATCACCAGCGGCCGCTGCCCCGCCGCCACCGCGCCGGACACCCCCAGCAGATGCACCAGCCGGTTCAGACCCGCCGTTGCACCCGATCCGGTAAACACCGTGGCAAAGCGATCATCGGCGCCGCAGATCCGCGCAATCGTCTGCCGTGCCGCGCCACGCAGCCGGGTCATGAAGCTGCCGCAATAAGACGCCTCGGTGTGACTGTTGGCATAGAACGGAAGCACCTCCGTCAGAACGAAGTCCTCAATCTGCCGCAGGGCGCGGCCAGAGGCGACATAATCGGCGTAGATCATCTTGACCGGCCCATTTGGCCCCGGCAGCTCGGCCCCCTCACCAATGACACCCGCACGCAGGCGCTCCAGACAATCCGCCCCGGCAAGTGATGCGCGAAAGCGATCAAGAAGGTTGGCAGGGGCGATATCTGTGGTCATTTGATCGGTCCTCTTGGAGTTATGCAGAGATACTACCAAGAAGATATGAAGAAACATCACTCATATACTGCGTGAGCACATCATTCTTTTCACGGAATGATCTCAAAACCTACCAGTCCGCCGATCAAAACCTGCGCAATCCGGCTACGACCCACCAACGTGATCGCCAAACGACCGAGTCGCCCGCGATCTCACCCGGTTCCAGAGCCCGAAGCAGGCAGAACCTGCGCCAGCGCAATCTTCAGCTTGTCAGTGATCTCGCCGATCTGATCCTGCGTCAGGATGAAGGGCGGCGCGAGCAGGATATGATCGCCGTTGCGCCCATCCCGCGTGCCCGCCATCGGATAGCAGATCAGCCCGGCCTCGAACGCGGCCTTCTTCAGCTTGCCCGCAATACCTAGGCCGGGATCAAAGGGCGTCTTGCTCTCCCGGTCGGCCACCAGCTCGATCCCGCGGAACAACCCGCGCCCGCGCAGATCGCCAACATGAGGATGCTGGCCAAAGGCCTCGACCAATGCGCCATGCAATGTCTCGCCCATCTCGGCGCTGCGCTGCACCAGCCCGCGATCCAGCAGCGCCCGCACCACTGCCAGCCCCGCCGCCGTTGCCACCGGGTGCCCGATATAGGTGTGGCCGTGCTGGAAAAACCCGCTGCCGCCTTCAATGGCGTCATAGATCCGGCGGCTGCACAGCATCGCGCCAATCGGCTGATAGCCAGCGCCCAGCCCCTTGGCGATACAGAGGATATCGGGCGCAACACCATCCGCCTCGCAGGCAAACAGATGCCCGGTGCGCCCCATGCCGCACATCACCTCATCCAGAATGAGCAACACGCCATATTGGTCGCAGATTTCGCGGATACGCTTGAAATAGCCCTCAACCGCAGGCACCGCGCCGGATGTCGCCCCCACCACAGGCTCCGCCATGAAGGCCATGACCGTCTCGGGCCCAAGCCGCAGGATCTCCGCCTCCAGCTCATTGGCGACACGCTGGCCATAGTCATAGCTGCGCTCGCCGTCGCCCCGATCGACATATTCATAGCAGGGCGCGATATGCGAAATATCAATCAGCAGCGGCGCAAACTGCTGGCGTCGCCATTCATTGCCGCCCGCCGCCAGCGCCCCCAGCGTGTTGCCGTGATAGCTCTGCCTGCGCGCGATCACGTGACGCCGCGCGCTGTCGCCGCGCTCCAGATGATACTGCCGCGCCAGCTTGATCGCGGCCTCGGTCGCCTCGGATCCGCCAGAGACGAAATAGACCCGGTCCAGATCCCCCGGCGCCTGTGAAATCAACAGATCCGCCAGCGCCTCGGCCGGTTCCGAGGTCATGAACCCGGTATGGGCAAAGGCCAGCTGGCCCACCTGCGCCTGCACGGCTGAAATCACCTCGGCATCGGAATGCCCCAGACAGGACACCGCCGCGCCGCCGGAGCCATCGAAATAGCGTTTGCCATTGGCATCAATCAGATAACAGCCATCGCCCCCAACGGCAGTGGGCAGATTGGCCTTGGTGTGGCGCGGAAAAACATGGCTCATGGCTGAGCTCCTTGATCATTGAAAACAGAGCGCGCACAAGGCAGATGCCCCGCCGCACCGGCACGTTCGACAAAAGCCGCGACAGAGGCCGCGTTGTCAGAATACTCCGAACCGTCCGCAGCCTGGGTATTGTTTTCAAACCCGATCCGCAGCCGCCCCCCGGCCTCAAGCCCTGCCAGCAGGCAATCATGTTCCCTATGGCCAAAAGCGCAGAGCCCCCAGTCCAAATCCAGATCCACAGTTGCCGCCAGAAACGGGCGCAGCTCCGACGGATGGGCCAGACGCGGCGGCGCGTAGCGGCCCAGAACGAATATCGCTGACCGCATCGCTGCGGGAATCCGCCCCGCAGCATAGCCCGCCCGCAGCAGGGCCACACAGTTCAGGTCATAAAGGATATGCTGCACCTGTGTCCCGGCCTCGGCGCAGATCGCATAGGCCCGCGCCGCCAGATCCGCATCGCGTGCCAGCTCCCGCACCGAGATCGAGGCCGCCGCCGGACGCAGCGCCTCCAGACAGGCCAGCTGATCGGCCACGTCAAAAATCCCGGCACTCTCGGTGGTAATCTGGATCGCCATGCCCGGCGCGGCCTCGGCCACCGCCGCCATCGCCTCCCGGTAGCGCGCGGCATCCAGCGAATGCCCCCCGTCCCGGTCGCGCACATGCAGATGCAGCGCATCCGCCCCGGCGCGCTGACAGGTCGCCGCCGTCGCAGCAATCTCGGCCGTGCGCAACGGCAGCCCTGCATGATCCGCCTGCTGCCGCCGTGCCCCATTGGGGGCCACCATCAGATGATATGTCGTCAACGCGTCGCTCCGCCTGTGTCCTGCACCGATCTGGCGCATAACAACACACGTTCTCAATCCGGCAATTCCAGAACATATGTTTTTTACAGAACTCATCCGCCAGCTCCGCGTCTGGAGCTAAATTGCGCCGACAACTGGACCTAGAGCAAAACGTAAATATAGCGTTTCGTAGTGACAGGGCGAGTCTGGCCAGCCGACCGGTGGCGGATCGCATTTTCGAACAACTTGGAAAGGGCATGTCATGGATGGCACGTTCAATGAAAACGACCTGAGCCGGGTCATCGCCGCCGACAAGGCCAACGTCTGGCATCACCTGATCCAGCACAAACCGTTTGAGGAAAACGACCCCCGCATCATCGTCGAGGGCAAGGGTATGCGGGTCTGGGACCAGAACGGCAAGGAATGGCTCGATGCCGTCTCCGGCGGTGTCTGGACCGTCAACGTCGGCTATGGCCGCGAGGAGATCGCCAAGGCGGTCTACGATCAGCTGATGAAACTCTGCTATTTTGCCCAGTCGGCAGGGTCCATCCCCGGTGCGCTGTTCGCCGAGAAGCTGATCTCGAAAATGCCGGGGATGAGCCGGGTTTATTACAACAACTCCGGCTCCGAGGCGAATGAGAAAGCCTTCAAGATGGTGCGCCAGATCGCGCACAAGAAATACGGCGGCAAGAAAACCAAGATCCTCTACCGCGACCGCGACTACCACGGCTCGACCCTCGCGACGATGTCCGCAGGCGGTCAGGAAGAGCGCAATATGCAATACGGCCCCTTCGCGCCCGATTTCGTGAAGGTTCCCCACTGCATGGAATACCGCAAGCACGAGCTGGGTCTGGAGCATCTCTCCGGCAAGGAGTTCGGCATTGCCGCCGCCAACCTGATCGAAGAGGTCATCCTGCGCGAAGGCCCCGACACCGTCGGCGCGCTCTGCCTTGAACCGGTGACCGCAGGCGGCGGCGTCATTGAGGCGCCCGAAGGCTACTGGCCGCGCGTGCAGGAGATCTGCAAACAGTACGACATCCTCTTGCACATCGACGAAGTGGTCTGTGGCGTTGGCCGCACCGGCACCTGGTTCGGCTATCAGCACTACGGCATCCAGCCTGATTTCGTGACCATGGCCAAAGGTGTGGCCTCCGGCTATGCCGCGATTGCCTGCCTTGTCACCACCGAGGAGGTCTTCAACATGTTCAAGGATGACGCCAGTGATCCGATGAACTACTTCCGCGATATCTCCACCTTTGGCGGCTGCACCGCCGGCCCTGCGGCCGCGCTGGTCAATATGCAGATCATCGAGGACGAGAACCTGCTCGACAATTGCACCGCCATGGGCGCGCGGATGAAGGCCAACCTCGAGGCGTTGATGGAGAAACATCAGGTCATCGGCGATGTCCGCGGCAAGGGTCTGTTCCTCGGTGCCGAACTGGTCGCGGACCGCGAGACCAAGGAACCGGTGGACGAGAAACTGGCGCAGGCGGTTGTGGCTGAATGTGGCAATCAGAACGTCATCATCGGCGTGACCAACCGCTCCATTCCGGGCAAGAACAACACCCTGTGCTTCAGCCCCGCGCTGATCGTCACGCCGGAAGACGTGGACAAGATCACCGACGCGGTGGATGTGGCCCTGACCAAGGTGTTTGGCTGATCACCCCCCAGCAGGCCTGATAAGTCAGGTCTGACAGACCGGTCCAATCTGGCCTGATCGAAAAATCCAAAGGTGGCCCTTACCACAGGGCCACCTTTTCTGCATCTCTGGGTCGGATGTTTCAGATCAAAGGTGCGCAATCATGTGGGCGTCTCCCCTGCCGCTGACGGGCAAGACCGTCAGCCTCACCCCGCTTCTGCCCGATCACGCCAGCGATCTGGCAGAAGCCGCCGCCGACGGTGACCTGCACCGGCTGTGGTACACGACAGTGCCCGCACCGCAGGATATCGGGGCCGAAATCAGCCGTCGTCTTGCCCTGCAACAGAGCGGCAAAATGGCCCCCTTCGCCGTGCTGGATCAGACAGGTCGCGCGGTCGGCATGACCACCTATATGAACATCGACGCCGCCAACCGCAGGCTGGAAATCGGCTCCACCTGGTATCGCAGATCGGTGCAGCGCAGCGGGATCAACACCGAATGCAAACGGCTGCTGCTCACCCATGCGTTTGAAACGCTCGGGGCCATCGCGGTGGAGTTCCGCACCCATCGCCTCAACCGCCAGAGCCGGGCCGCCATCGAACGGCTCGGCGCGCAGCTCGACGGGATCCTGCGGGCGCATATGATACTGGCCAATGGCACCCTGCGCGACACCGCCGTCTATTCCATCACCGCCGCCGAATGGCCCACGATCCGCGCCCACCTGCTACATCTGTCAGACAGGTAACCCGGCCCAGTACGGACGATCCGCTTTCTCACCATCACCATCATCACGGGCCAGACGCGGCGGCTGGGTTTTCCTCCGCAAGCGTGCAAAAAACACGTAGGTCCAGATTGCACCCCATTTATGTCCAGCCTACAGTGATTCATGGCTATCTCTGTCGACACCTTCTTTCTGAACCCCGACGCGCAAGGCACCCTGCAGGCGCAGATCCAGGAAATGATTGCCGAGGGCATTCTCTCCGGTCGCCTGCGGGTCGGGGAAAAACTGCCGTCCTCGCGCAAACTCGCCGCGCATCTGGGCATCAGCCGCATCACCGTGACGCTGGCCTACACAGAGCTGCTGGCCAATGATTACCTGATCTCCAGAGGGCGGTCGGGCTATTATGTCTCTGAAAACGCGCCGGTGCCGCCCAGCTATGCGCCCTCGCAGAAATCGGCCGATACGGTCGACTGGGCCTCCACCATCGTCGGCAACTACTGCGGCGGCGATACGCCCCGCAAACCGCAGAACTGGCGCGACTACCGCTATCCCTTCATCTACGGGCAGGCCGATGCCACGCTGTTTGACCACGCCAACTGGCGGCTCTGTGCCCTGCGCGCGCTGGGGCAAAAGGATTTTGCGGCCCTGACCAACGACTATTTCGATCAGGACGACCCGCTTCTGGTGGAATATATCGCCCGCCATACCCTGCCCCGGCGCGGCATCTCTGCCCGGCCCGAGGAGATCCTGATCACCCTTGGCGCCCAGAACGCGCTCTGGCTGGTGACCCAGCTGCTGCTGGGACCGGGCCGCAAGGCCGCGCTTGAGGATCCGACCTACTACACCTTGCGCGATCAGCTGGTCTATCGCGGCTGCCAGATCGACTGCCTGCCGGTGGATCACGACGGGCTGCCCCCGGATGCCATTCGCGATGACACCGATGTCATCTTCACCACCCCCAGCCACCAGAGCCCGACAACCGCCACCATGCCGATGGCGCGGCGCAAGCAGCTGCTGGAACGCGCCCGCGAGATCGACGCGGTGATTGTCGAAGACGATTATGAGTTTGAAATGTCCTTCCTCGGCGCGCCCTCCCCCGCGCTGAAGTCGCTCGATGCCGATGGCCGGGTGGTCTATGTCGGCAGCTTCTCCAAATCGCTCTTTCCGGGGCTGCGCCTTGGCTATCTGGTCGGCTCCGAGCCATTTATCCGTCAGGCCCGCGCGCTGCGCGCCAATGTGCTGCGCCACCCGCCCGGCCATGTGCAGCGCACCGTGGCCTATTTCCTGTCGCTCGGCCATTACGACGCCCAGATCCGCCGCATGGCCAAGGTGCTGCATGACCGCCGCTGCGTGATCGAAACGGCGGTGACCGATCACGGGCTCAGCGTCGCCGGGGTCGGCGTCTACGGCGGCTCTTCCCTCTGGATGCGGGCCGAGGATCACGTGGATACTGCGGTTGTTGCCCGATCGCTGGTTGAAAAAAGCGTCCTGATCGAACCCGGCGCGCCCTTCTTTGCCGCCGAACACCGCAAACAGAACTATTACCGGCTGGGCTATTCCTCGATCCCGTCCAGCCGGATCGAGCCGGGTCTGGCGCTGCTGGCCGATGCCCTGCGCCCCTGCCGCGCAAAGGCAGGCTAGCCCTGCAAGGCAATCCCACCCGGACCGCCCCAAAGCCTGCCCGGTGCCTGCCTCAAGCGTGCCTGAAGCGCCATCAGGCCGCGATCAGAACGCGCTCGGGACGCGCCGTGCCTGCGCCCCGTTTGCCGCCGCAGCGCAGCATTCGGCACGCCCCGGAATACTGGTCTTAATCCAGCCCGCGAACTGGCCCTAACCGCCCCTCGCGCGGCGGAATACACCAGAGTCATCCCGGCCTCTGTGCCGGCCCTATTGGCGTCTCATCAGGAGAACACGCGATGAAAATGACCACCGAGGAAGCATTTGTAAAAACACTGCAAATGCACGGCATCCAACATGCGTTTGGCATCATCGGCTCGGCCATGATGCCGATTTCCGACATCTTCCCCGAAGCCGGCATCACTTTCTGGGACTGCGCCCATGAAGGCTCCGGCGGGATGATGGCCGATGGCTACACCCGCGCCACCGGCAAGATGTCGATGATGATCGCCCAGAACGGCCCCGGCATCACCAACTTCGTAACCGCCGTCAAAACCGCCTACTGGAACCACACGCCGCTGCTGCTGGTCACCCCGCAGGCCGCGAACAAGACCATCGGTCAGGGCGGTTTCCAGGAAATGGAACAAATGCGCATGTTCGCCGACTGCGTGGCCTATCAGGAAGAGGTCCGCGACCCCTCCCGCGTGGCCGAAGTGCTGAACCGTGTGATCATGAACGCCAAACGCGCCTCAGCACCTGCGCAGCTGAACATCCCGCGCGACATGTGGACCCAGGTCATCGACATCGAACTGCCCGCAATCGTCGAATTCGAACGCCCCTCCGGTGGCGAAACCGCTGTCAGCGATGCGGCCAAACTGCTCTCCGAAGCCAAGAACCCGGTGATCCTGAACGGTGCCGGTGTTGTCCTGTCCAAGGGCGGCATCGCCGCGTCGAAAGCACTGGCCGAGCGTCTGGATGCTCCGGTCTGCGTGGGCTACCAGCACAACGATGCTTTCCCCGGCAACCACCCGCTGTTTGCAGGTCCGCTGGGCTACAACGGGTCCAAGGCCGGCATGGAGCTGATCAAGGACGCCGACGTCGTCCTCTGCCTCGGCACCCGTCTGAACCCGTTCTCCACCCTGCCGGGGTACGGCATGGAATACTGGCCGGCCAATGCCAAGATCATTCAGGTCGATATCAATCCCGACCGCATCGGCCTGACCAAGAAAGTCTCCGTCGGCATCATCGGCGATGCCGCCAAAGTGGCCAATGGCATTCTGGCGCAGCTGAGCGACACCGCCGGTGACGCGGGCCGCGACGAACGCAGGAACCGCATCGCGGAAACCAAATCCCGCTGGGCCCAGCAGCTGACTGAAATGACCCACGAGGACGACGATCCGGGCACCACCTGGAACCAGCGCGCCCGCGACGACAAACCCGACTGGATGAGCCCGCGCATGGCATGGCGCGCCATCCAGCAGGCCCTCCCCCGTGAGGCGATCATCTCCTCCGACATCGGCAACAACTGTGCCATCGGCAACGCCTACCCCTCCTTTGACGAAGGCCGCAAATACCTCGCCCCCGGCCTGTTCGGCCCCTGCGGCTATGGTCTGCCCGCTGTCATCGGCGCCAAGATCGGCTGCCCGGACACCCCTGTCGTCGGCTTCTCCGGCGACGGCGCATTCGGCATCGCCGTGACCGAGCTGACCGCCATCGGCCGCGAGGAATGGCCCGCCATCACCCATGTCGTGTTCCGCAACTACCAGTGGGGCGCGGAGAAACGGAACTCCACCCTGTGGTTTGACGACAACTTCGTCGGCACCGAGCTGGACGAGCAGGTCTCTTATGCAGGCATCGCCAAGGCCTGTGGTCTCAACGGCGTTGTGGCCCGCACCATGGACGAGCTGACCTCGGCACTGGCGCAGGCCATCGAGGACCAGAAAAACGGCAAGACCACCCTGATCGAAGCCATGATCAACCAGGAACTGGGGGAACCGTTCCGCCGTGACGCCATGAAGAAGCCGGTCCGCGTGGCAGGCATCGACAAGGCCGACATGCGCGAACAGCAGGTCTGACGCAAATGCCCCTGCCTTTTGATCTCTCAATGGGCGCGGGCGCCTTTCTGGCCGCCGCATTGTTTGCGGCGGCCTTTATCCGCGGTTACTCCGGCTTTGGCTTTTCCGCGATCTTCATCATCCTTGCCGCTCTCATCACCAACCCGCTGCCGCTGATCCCTGTGGTCTTTGCCTGCGAGATTGCGATGACCGTCTTTCAGGCGCGTGGCATCCGCCCCCATATCGACTGGCGCAGATCGGCGGCCCTCTTGGCAGGTGCCGCCGTTGCCACCCTGCCCGCCGTGGCCGTGATGGCGCGCCTTGGCCCGGATCAGGCCCGGCTGGTGATCTCGGTGCTGATCTTTGCGCTCAGCCTGCTCCTGCTCAGTGGCTGGAGCCTCGCGCGGCCCATCGGCACCACCGGTCATGTCGCCGTGGGCATGGCCTCCGGCATGGCCAATAGCGCAGGTGTCGGCGGTCTGCCCGCCGCCGCCTTCATGACCGCGCAGCCGATCCCGCCTGCGGTGTTTCGCGCCACGATGATCGTGTTTCTCACCGGCATCGACCTGATGGCCCTGCCGGTGATGTCCGCCCATGGGCTGACCGGGCCGGACACGCTCTGGGGGGTTCTCCTTGCCTTTCCGATCCTTGGCGCGGGCGTCTGGGTCGGTTCACGCGGCTTTGCGCTCGCCGCGCCGCATCTGTTTCGTCGCTATGTCGTCACCCTGCTGGCGGCTCTGGCCGCCCTCAATATCGCGAAGGTTGCGCTATGAGCCCCCGATCCGCCGCTGATATCCTGATCCTCAATGCAGGATCCTCCTCGATCAAATTCGCGATCTTCGACGCCTACCTCACTCAGCGGCTCGCCGGTCTGGCCGAGGGGATCGGCACGCCGCAATCGCGCCTGCGCATCGCGGGCGACAGCCGGGACAGCCAGTTCCCCAGCCATGCCGAGGCGCTGGCGGCCATTCTGGCGGCGCTGCCGGACCATGGCATTGATCCCGCAGATCTGGCCGCCGTGGGCCACCGGGTCGTGCATGGCGGGCGCAAACTGACCAAGCCGGTGCGGATCACCCACGAGATCCGGGCGGAAATTGCCGACTGCACCCCGCTTGCCCCGCTGCATAACCCCCATAGCCTCGCCGCAATTGACACGATGTCTGCCACCGCCCCCGATCTGCCGCAGTTTGCCAGCTTTGACACCTCGTTTCACGCCACCAACCCAGAGGTCGCAACCCGCTATGCGATCCCCCGCGTGGAAGAGACCAAGGGCATTCGCCGCTACGGGTTTCACGGGCTGTCCTACGCCTCGCTGGTGCGACGCCTGCCGGAAATTTCCGGCGCCGCCCTGCCCTCGCGCCTGCTGGCGTTTCACCTCGGCAATGGCGCGTCGCTCTGTGCGATCCGCAATGGCCAGTCCGTTGCCACCACAATGGGCTATTCGCCCCTGGATGGGCTGACCATGGGCACCCGGTCAGGCGGGATTGACGCCAATGCGGTGCTGCGCCTGGTCGAAGACAACGGGCTGGACCGCACCAAGGCGATCCTGAACAATGAAAGCGGGCTATTGGGTTTGTCCGGCGGCAAGTCCGACATGCGCAACCTGATGCTCGACCCCAGCGCTGACAGCGCCTTTGCCATCGAACATTTCTGCTATTGGAGCCTGCGTCATACAGGCAGTCTGATTGCCGCAATGGAGGGGCTGGATGCCATCGCCTTCACCGGCGGCATCGGCGAAAACGCGGTGGGTGTGCGCGCCCGCATCCTGCGCGGTCTGGAATGGATCGGCGCGCGGATGGATGTCGATGCCAACCACGCCCGCAAATCGCGCCTGCATGCGGCCAGCTCTAAGGTGGCGATCTGGGTGGTCGAGGCCGAGGAAGAGCGCCAGATCGCCATGGATACCCAGACCCTGATGGGGACGCCATGATCGCCGCCCCCGCCCTCCTGTCCGGCCCGGCGTCAGATCAGATCTGCGCCACCGTTAGAACGGTCGCCGCCACGATATCCTCGACCGAGGCGCCCCGGCTCAGATCGCAGACCGGCTTGGCAAAGCCCTGCAAGAACGGCCCCAGCGCCTGCGCGCCGCCCAATTCCTGGCAGAGTTTGTATCCGATGTTGCCCGCATCCAGCGTCGGGAAGATCAGCACATTGGCCTTAACCGGGGCGATGCCCTTCTTCTCGGCAATCACAGGGTTCAGCGCCGCATCCGCCTGCACCGGGCCTGTAAAACCGCTGGCCTCTGCCGCCGCGCGCACCAGCGCCACACTGTCGCCATCGCCCGAGGTGCCGGTGGAAAACGACAGCATCGCAACCCGTGCTGACCCCAAAAGAGCCTCTGCCGAACGTGCCGAGGCCCGTGCAATATCCGCCAGTTGCGCTGCATCCGGCGCGACATTTACCGCGCAATCAGCAAACACCAATTCGCGCCCATCGGGAAAAATCATCAGGAAAAACGACGACGCGGTACTAACCCCTGCATCCAGCCCGATGCCGATGCTGGCCGCCTCAATCACCCGGCGCGTGGGCACATCTGCGCCCGCCACCATCGCATCCGCCTCGCCTGCAGCCACCATTGCCGCCGCGCGGTACAAAGGTTTGGAGAGCATCCGCTTGGCAATGCCCTCCTTCATGCCGCGCGCCGCAACCAACACCTCCACATGCGCCGCAGATATCGGCGCCAAAGGCACCGCCTCAACCAGCCCCTCGCGGGTCAGCTGGTCCACCGCAGCCGCCACTCTGGGGTCGTCCATTTCGGGGAACACCACCCGCGCCCTACGGTTGCGGGCCAGCGCATATGCCTTTTCAAGTACAGTCATTTTGATCTCCCTTGCGGGGAAAGGAGCCAGCAATGAGCGATAACGTCAAGATCAACCGCGGTCTCAAGGGGATCTACTTCGAACGCTCCGGGGTTTCCGACATTGATGGCGCCAAGGGAGAGCTGAGTTATCGCGGCTATTCGATTCACGATCTCGCCACCCACTCCACCTTCGAGGAAGTCTGCTACCTGCTGATCCACGGCGAGCTGCCGACCGCTGACCAACTCGCAGAGTTTGACGCCTCACTGAAATCCGCACGCGTGTTGCCGGCACCGGTGCTCGATATCATCCGCGCCACCAAGGATGGCCATCCCATGGACGTGCTGCGCACCGCTGTCTCGGCGCTTGCGGCACTGGAACCGAACAGCCAGCAGGTCGGCGAAGACGCTTTTGTCGCCAACGGGATCCGGCTGATTTCGCAGGTGCCGATCATCATCGCGGCCCATGACGCGATCCGAAATGGCCGCGAAGTTGTGGCCCCGGACATGGATCTCAGCCATGCGGGCAACTGGCTGTGGATGCTGAAGGGCGAGAAACCCACACCCGAGGCGACCCGGCTGGCGGATGTGGATTTCATCCTGCACGCCGAACATGGCGCCAATGCCTCCAGCTTTGCCGCGCGCGTGACCATCGGGACAGAGACCAATCTGCACGGCGGCATTGTCACCGCGCTCTCTACCCTTGCAGGTCCGGCCCATGGCGGCGCTGCCGAGGACGTGATGAAAATGGTGCATGAGATCGGCACCCCCGACAAAGCCGCCGCCTATGTGAAGGCCAAGCGCGCCGCCAAGGAGGCCGTCACCGGATTTGGCCACCGCGTCTACCGCAAGGAAGACCCCCGCGCGCGGCACATGCGCGACGGCGTGCGCCAGCTGGGCGCGGAAATGGGCGCGCCCGAATGGTACGAAATCCTGCAAGCCGTGGTTGAGGCGATGCAACCCTACGCGCGCCATGGCCTCAACGTGAATGTCGATTTCTACTCCGGCGTGATCTACCAATTGCATGGCATCGCGATGGATCTCTACGTGCCGATCTTTGCCATCGGGCGGATGCCCGGCTGGATCATCCAGTGCATCGAACAGCAGCGCGGCAATATCCTGATCCGCCCGCTGACCCTTTACAACGGGCCGGAACCCCGCGCCTATATTCCGATAAATACGCGCTGATCCCACGCACTCCGCGCCACACCAAATAACGCCGCCCGGCCCATGCAGGCCCGGCGCATCATCAAACAGGGACACCATGGCACATACCCAGCCCCAGCTAGACACCTCGCCGCCCGTATCGGACGAGATCCGCCAGACCACCTGCTACATGTGCGCCTGTCGCTGCGGCATCAACGTCCACATGAAAACGGATGAGGATGGCCAGAAGAAAGTCGCCTATATCGAAGGCAACCGCGACCACCCGGTGAACAAGGGCGTGCTCTGCGCCAAAGGCTCCGCCGGCATTATGCAGCACAACGCGCCCTCGCGTCTGCGCGCGCCGATGAAACGCGTCGGCCCGCGCGGTTCCGGCAAGTTTGAGGAAATCTCCTGGGACGAGGCGCTGGATATCGCTGCAGGCTGGCTGGAACCGATCCGCGAGGATAATCCCGAAAAGCTCGCGTTTTTCACCGGCCGCGACCAGTCCCAGAGCTTCACCAGCTTCTGGGCGCAGAATTTCGGCACCTGCAATTATGCAGCCCATGGCGGCTTCTGCTCGGTCAATATGGCCACCGCCGGCATCTACACCATGGGCGGCGCGTTCTGGGAATTCGGCCAGCCCGACTGGGATCATACCAAGCTGTTCATGCTGTTCGGCGTTGCCGAGGATCACGACAGCAACCCGATCAAGATGGGCATCGGCAAGATCAAGGCGCGCGGCGTGCGGGTCATCGGGGTAAACCCGATCCGCTCCGGCTACAACGCCGTGGCTGACGACTGGGTCGGCATCACGCCGGGCACCGACGGGCTGTTCATCCTGTCGCTGGTGCATGTGCTGATGAAGGCTGGCAAGATCGACCTCGACTACCTCGGCCAGTTCACCAATGCGCCGGTGCTGGTCAATCAGGATCCCGCCAGCCCCGACTATGGCCTGTTCCTGCGCGACGATCATGGCGCGCCGCTGGTGATCCATCGCACCACCGGCAAGCTGGCGCCCTTTGACATGCGCGGCGTGCGCCCCGATCTGGGCGGCTCGTTCGAACTCGATGGCATCACCCATGTGTCGGTGTTCCAGCTGATGGCCCAGCGCTATCTCAGCGACGATTACGCCCCCGAAGCGGTGGCCGAGCGCTGCGGCATCCCCGCCAAACGCATCCGTGCCATCGCCGCCGAACTGGCCCGCGTCGCCTTTGACGAGGCGTTTGAGCTGGATCAGGAATGGACCGATTTCCGCGGCGAAACCCATAAAACCATGAAGGGCCGCCCGGTTGCCATGCACTCCATGCGCGGTGTCTCGGCCCATGCCAACGGGTTCCAGACCTGCCGCGCCCTGCATGTGTTGCAGATCCTTTTGGGCACGGTCGAGGCCCCCGGCGGCTTCCGTTTCAAACCACCCTACCCCAAACCGGTAGAGGCGCATCCCGCCCCCCATTGCCGCGTCACCCCGAACAAACCGCTGGACGGCCCGCATCTGGGCTTTGTCCATGGGCCGGAACATCTGGCGCTGAAAACCGACGGCAGCCCGGCGCGCATCGACAAGGCCTTTACCTGGGAAAACCCGATGTCCAGCCACGGGCTGATGCATATGGTGATCTCCAACGCCCATGCCGGCGATCCCTACAAGATCGACACGCTGTTCATGTATATGGCGAATATGTCGTGGAACTCCTCGATGAACACGCGCGGCGTGATGGAGATGCTGACCGATACCGACGACAACGGCGACTATGTGATCCCCCGGATCATCTATTCGGACGCCTACTCCTCTGAGATGGTGGCCTATGCCGATCTGATCCTGCCCGACACCACCTATCTGGAGCGCCACGACTGTATTTCCCTGCTGGATCGCCCCATCTGCGAAGCCGATGGCGCAGCCGATGCGATCCGCTGGCCTGTGGTCGAACCCGACCGCGATGTGCGGGGTTTCCAGAGCGTGCTGGTGCAGCTTGCCAACAAGATGAAGCTGCCCGGCTTCACCCATGAGGATGGCACCGCCAAATGGCAGGACTACGCCGATTATATCGTGAACCACGAACGCAAACCCGGCATCGGTCCGCTGGCTGGCTTTCGCGGTGAAAATGGCGACAAGGTTGGCCGGGGCGAGGTGAACCCCGAACAGCTGAACAAATACATCGAAAACGGCGGTTTCTTTGTCGAACATATCCCGGCAGAGGCCAGCTATTTCAAACCCTGGAACATGGCCTATCAGGACTGGGCGGTGAACCTCGGTCTGTTCGACAGCCCGCAGCCCTATCTGTTCCAGCTCTATGTCGAACCGCTGCGCAAATTCCAGCTGGCCGCCGAAGGCCACGGCGAACGTCAGCCGCCCGACCATCTGCGCGACCGCATTCGCCAGACCATGGACCCGCTGCCGATCTGGTACGAGACCGATCAGCAGGGCAACGAAGGCTTCACCGTCAACGCCCTGACCCAGCGCCCGATGGCGATGTATCACTCCTGGGGCACGCAGAACGCCTGGCTGCGCCAGATCCACGGGCGCAACCCGCTTTATGTGCCGACCAAACTGATGCGGCAGAACAATCTCAGCGATGGCGACTGGGCCAAGGTCACCTCCCCCCATGGCGAAATCACCGTTCCGGTGATGGAGATGGCCGCGCTCAATGAAAACACCGTCTGGACCTGGAACGCCATCGGCAAGCGCAAGGGTGCCTGGGCGCTGGAGGAAAACGCGCCCGAAGCGACCAAGGGCTTCCTGCTGAACCATCTGATCCACGAGCTGCTGCCGCCCAAGGGCGACGGCCTCCGCTGGGCCAACTCCGACCCGATCACCGGTCAGGCCGCATGGTTCGACCTCAAGGTGAAGATCGAGAAAGCCGCCGCGCCGGAAGATCTGAGCGAAAGCCAACCCGCCATCCCGGCGCAGGCCTCGCCGGTGGGCACCGGCCCCAAAGACCTCACATGGAAGGTGGGCAAATGATCGACCCAATTTTCTTCGAAGAAAATTGCCAAGAAAATACCCGTCTTCTTGGTTCCGCAACTTGTACTGAGGGTATGCAATGACCGAGCTTCCCACCAGGACCGACCGCAAGATGGGTCTGGTCATTGACCTTGATACCTGCGTCGGCTGCCATGCCTGTGTGATCTCCTGCAAGGGCTGGAACACCGAAAACTATGGCGCGCCGCTCAGCGATCAGAACGCCTATGGCGCTGATCCCTCCGGCACCTTCCTTAACCGTGTGCATTCCTATGAGGTGCAGCCCTCCCCCTGTGCCAGCCAGCCCAACCCAGCAGCCCAGCTGGTGCATTTCCCGAAATCCTGCCTGCACTGTGAAGACGCCCCCTGCGTCACCGTCTGCCCCACCGGCGCCAGCTACAAGCGGGTGGAAGACGGTATCGTGCTGGTGAACGAGGACAATTGCATCGGCTGTGGCCTATGTGCCTGGTCCTGCCCCTATGGCGCGCGCGAGCTGGATCTGGCCGAAGGGGTGATGAAGAAATGCACCCTCTGCGTCGACCGGATCTACAATGAGAACCTGCCGGAGGTGGACCGTGTGCCCTCCTGCGTGCGCACCTGTCCGGCAGGCGCGCGCCATTTTGGCGATCTGGGGGATCCCGACAGCGATGTCTCCAAACTGGTGGCCGCGCGCGGCGGCATGGATCTGATGCCGGAAATGGGCACCAAACCGGTGAACAAATACCTGCCGCCCCGCCCCAAGGACCAGATCGAGGATCAGATCGACATCCTCGCCCCGCTGCTGGCCCCCGTCGCCGAAGATCCCAAAGGCTTCCTTGGCTGGCTGGACAAGGCGCTTGATAAGCTTCCGGGACAGACCACAGGGGGGGCGAGCTGATGCATCCGGCACCATCCGTTATCATCTTCACCACTCTCTCCGGTCTGGGCTTTGGCCTTCTGGCCTTCCTTGGCCTCGGCAAGCCCGAGGTCACCGGCTGGGTTGCCTTTGTGTTCTATACCATCGCCTTTGGCTTTGCGGTGGGCGGGCTACTGGCTTCGACGTTTCACCTCGGCCGACCGGAACGGGCCTGGCGCGCCTTCACCCAGTGGAAAACCAGCTGGCTCAGCCGTGAGGGCATCTGCGCAGTTGCAGCCCTCATCGCGATGGGGCTTTTTGCCTTTGGCGCGGTGTTTCTGGGCACCCATTGGTGGGCGCTTGGCTGGCTCGGTGCGGCGCTGTCGCTGGCAACGGTCTTTACCACCTCGATGATCTACACCCAGCTGAAGACCATCCCACGCTGGAACATGTCCCTGACGCCGGTGATGTTCCTGTCCTTCAGCCTTGCGGGCGGGTCGCTGCTGGCGGGGGCCGAGGCGCTGGCGCCCTGGCTTCTGGCCATCGCGGGCTCGGTGCAGCTGGCCTATTGGGCCAAGGGCGATCAGGCCTTTGCTACCTCTGGCACCAATATGGGCACCGCCACCGGCCTTGGCGATCGCGGCACCGTGCGCGCGTTTGAGCCGCCCCATACCGGCTCCAATTATCTGCTGCGCGAATTCGTGCATGTTGTCGGGCGCAAACACGCGCAGAAACTGCGGGTCATTGCCTTTGCCCTTGGCTTTGCGCTGCCCTTGATCTGCCTGATCCTGCCAGTTGAGGGTCTGATGCTCAAACACCTGCTCGCAGGCGTCGCCGTACTGCTGCATATCGCCGGTATTGCCGTGTCGCGCTGGCTGTTCTTTGCCCAGGCCGAACATGTGGTCGGGCTTTATTACGGCAAACGCTGATCACCACCAAAGACCACAATCAGGGCGCCCCAGCGGCGCCCTTTTTTCGTTGAATGCGCATCCTTTTTCAAAAAATCGCGCCGGTCATGTCACAAACCCGGCCGCTGCCTCGTCCTGTTTCTGAACCCATCAGAAAGGACCAAACCCATGACCCAACGTCTCGATTATTTCTCCGTCGCCGGTGATCTCTTCAAACCGATGCTGGAGCAGGAGAATCTGTTCAAGAACAGCACATTGGAATTCAGCGTTGTGGAGCTGGTGAAGCTGCGCGCCTCGCAGATCAACGGCTGCGCCTTCTGCATCCACATGCACACCCATGAGATGCGCGCCCACGGCGAGAGCGAGGATCGGATGCATCTGCTGAACGCCTGGCGTGAATCGCCGCTCTACACGCCCCGCGAACGCGCCGCCCTGGCATGGTGCGAGGCGCTGACGCGGGTGGAGGCCACCGCCGCACCGGATGCCGATTATGACGCCATGGCAGACCTGTTTGAGCCGCGCGAACAGGTGCTGCTGACGCTGCTGATTGGCGCCATCAACAGCTGGAACCGCATTGCAATCGGCTTTCGCAGCGCCCACCCTGTGAGCGAGGACCAGACCACAGGGGCCAACGCCGCGTGACAGCACAGATGAAAGACACAGGAACCGACGCGTTCCTGACAGCGCGGCCGCGATTGTTTGCGGCCGCCTATAGGATGCTGGGCAGTGTGACGGACGCCGAGGACGTCTTGCAGGATGCCTATCTGCGCTGGCAATCCGCACCCCAGGGCGAGATTCTGGATACCACCGGCTATCTGATGCGGATCACCACGCGGCTGTGCCTTGATCAACTGAAATCGGCCCGCAAACGGCGCGAGACCTACCCCGGTGAATGGCTGCCGGAACCGGTGCTCACCGATGACGCCACAGAGCAGCTGGACCATGACGTCTCGGTTGCGCTGCTCCTGGCACTGGACGCGCTGTCGCCGCTCGAACGCGCGGCCTTTTTGCTGCATGATATCTTCGACAGCTCTTACGGGGATGTGGCCGCCGCCCTGAACCGCTCGCCCGAGGCCTGCCGCCAGCTCGCCACCCGCGCCCGCCGCAAGGTGCAGGCGCTGCGCCCCCAGCGCCCCGGCAACCCGGATGAGGGGCGCGCGCTGACCGAGGCGTTCTTTCGCGCCTCCAAGACCGGTGACACCGCCGCCCTGACCCGGCTGCTGACCGAAGATGTGCAGCTGATTTCTGATGGCGGTGGCAAGGCGACTGCGGCGCTCAACCCGATCTACGGGCGCGACAAGGTGCTGCGGCTGCTGGCGGGGCTTGCCCGCAAGAGCAATCAGACAGCCCCCGAACAATGGCGGTTGTGCCAGCTGAACGGGTTGCCTGCGATGCTGACCCGGGCCGAGGACGGCATCCTGCAAGCCACCTCTCTGGATATTCGCGACGGCCGGATTGCCCGCATCTATGTCACCCGCAACCCGGACAAGACCCGGCATCTGGCGGCGGCTCTGCCGTGATGGGCAGCCCCCCGTTGCAGGGCGGCGCGCGCAGCGTTTACCGGGCCTGCACGCCGATTGGCTAAGCTGCTGGGGATCGCGATCTGCTCCGGGATTTACGACCCCGGACACCATGGAAACCGGCCCCGCTGGCAGGAATGCCGCCGGGGTCCGTGCAAAACAGTTTGGCACCGGGGCAGTGACGCGCCCCGCAGCTTCCAGCCTTTCCCGGGATCCTTCCTCGGGGCGGCGCCGCCTTTTTATTCTCGACGGATCTGGCGCTGGGGATGTGACCCTGAACCGCCAGTTAGAGACAGAAGACAGCCCAAACGAAACAGACCGGAACGCAGCAGCGTCCCGGTCCGAAAAACCATGTCTATGGTCGGTGTCCTGCGCTTACAGCAGGCCCGCGTGTACCATCGCGGCATCAATCGCGGCCTTGGTGCTGTCGGTCAGACCGGTCAGCGGCAGGCGGATCTCCTCGCTGCACAGACCCAGTTTCGACAGGCCGTATTTCGCCCCGACCAAACCCGGCTCAATGAAAATCGCCTCATGCAGCGGCATCAGTTTGTCCTGATACTCCAGCGCCAATGCGTAATCACCCGCCAGCGTCGCCGCCTGGAATTCCGCGCAGAGCTTCGGCGCCACATTGGCCGTCACCGAGATGCAGCCGACGCCGCCATGGGCATTGAACCCCAGCGCCGAGGCATCCTCGCCGGACAGCTGCACAAAATCCGCACCACAGGAGGCGCGCTGCTGCGACACACGGGCGATATCGCCGGTTGCATCCTTCACGCCGATGATGCGCTCCAGCTTGGCCAGTTCGCCCATGGTGGCGGGGGTCATATCGACAACCGAGCGACCGGGGATATTGTAGATCACGATCGGAATATCGGCGCAGTCATGCAGCTCGGTGAAATGCGCAATCAACCCGCGCTGAGTCGGCCTGTTGTAGTACGGCGTCACCACCAGCGCGGCATCGGCACCGACCTCGGCTGCAAACTGCACAAACCGCTTGCCCTCAACCGTGTTGTTGGAGCCCGCACCGGCAATCACCGGCACCCGGCCAGCGGCGGTTTTCACCACCTCGGCAATCACGGTTTCATGCTCTTCATGGGTCAGCGTCGGGCTTTCACCGGTGGTCCCGACCGGGACCAGCGCCGTGGAACCCTGGTCAATGTGCCATTCGACCAAGCGTTTGAGCGTATCCAGATCCAGCTCGCCGTTGGAAAACGGGGTGACGAGGGCTGGCATAGAGCCTTTGAACATGGGCACGCTCCCTTTGCTGTTCGTGCAGGCGCGATTGCGCCGCCTTGGGTGATGGACATGCCGGGGATTTGAGTTGATACCGGCAGGTCACGGATTATCGTCATTGGCTCTATCCCCGGAACGTTGGAAAATGCAAGAGATGACACGCATTCTGGCCCTCATTGCCCTCATTTCCGCCAGCCTGAGCGGCCAACCTGCCATGGCGGTCGACCTTGGTCGCGCGCTGGAGCTGATGCGCTCGGAAAAATGGAGCGAGGCGGGGCGCAGTGCCGGGCGCGAAACCACCGTGGCCCGCGACGTCATCGAATGGCACCGCCTGCGGGAGGGCATGGGGTCGGTCTCCGATGTTGTGGCCTTTCTGGCGCGGCGTGCCGACTGGCCGGGGCTGGACCTTCTGCGGCGCAAGCACGAGCCGCAGATCGCCGAAGCCAGCCGCGACACCATTCTGGCCTTTTACCGCGACCATCGCCCGCAGACCGCCGAGGGCGCGCTGAGCTATGGGCGTGCGCTGATCGGGGCCGAGCAAAAGGGCGAAGGCGAGGCCGAGCTGGTGCTGGCCTGGCGTACAATGCCGATGGGGTCGGTGATCCAGGACGACTATCTGAAAGACCACGCCAAGCTGCTCTCAGCGCATCACGCGGCCCGGCTCGACCAGATGTTGTGGGACAATCACAAGGTCAGCGCGCGGCAGATGCTGTCCCTGGTCAGCGCCGATCAGCGCAGGCTGGCGGAGGCGCGCCTCGCCCTGCAAGACGCCGAGCCGGGCGTTGACGGCAAAATCGCCGCCGTCCCCGACGCGCTGAAGGATGACGCGGGTCTCGCCTATGACCGCTTTGCCTGGCGCGACCGCAAGCGGCGGCAGGAGGATGCCATCAGCCTGATGATGGACCGCAGCACCTCGGCCAAGAAACTGGGACAGCCCGAAAAATGGCTGCGCCGCCGCCGGGATCTGGCGCGGCAGGACATGCGCGACGGCAACCACGAACGCGCCTATCAGCTGGCCGCCCATCACTTTGCCACGGCGGATGCAGGCTATGGCTATTCCGACTGCGAATGGCTGGCCGGCTATATCGCCCTGCGCAAGCTCAACGACCCCGAGCTGGCCGCCTATCACTTCGAACGCTTCCTCGCCTCCGTCGAAAGCCCGATCTCAATCGGACGCGGCGGCTATTGGCTGGGTCAGGCCTATGGTGCCCACGGCGATATCGAAAAAGCCCATGCCGCCTATGCCAAGGCGGCAGATTATCAGACGTCTTTCTACGGGTTGCTGGCGGCAGAGGTTCTGGGCCGCCCCTTTGATCCCGATCTGATCACCCCGCCGCAGCTGCCCGACTGGCGCGCGGCCAGCTTTTTGAACTCCACCGTCGCAGAGGCCGGCCTGCTGCTGTTGCAGGCTGGCGATCTGGCCCTGGCGGAACGCTTCCTCACCCATCTGGTTGAGGGGCTGGGCCCGGTCGAGGCGCGGCAGCTGGGCGAGATGGCGGTGGCCATGAACGAACCGCATCTGGCAGTGATGATCGCCAAACGCGCCGCGCAGACCGGCGAAGAGCTGGAAGCGGCCTATTTTCCGCTGCATCCCGTGGCCGAGAAAGATCTGCCAATGGCGCGGGAGATGACCCTTGCCATTGCCCGCCGCGAGAGCGAATTCGACCCCATCGTGATCAGCCATGCCGGCGCGCGCGGATTGATGCAGGTGATGCCCGCCACCGCCAAGCTGGTGGCCTCGAACATGGGTCTTCTGGCCGATCACACCACCGGGCGGCTGATCTCCGACTGGTCCTATAACGCGCTTCTGGGGAGCAATTACCTGGCCGATCTGGCGGGTGATTTTAACGGCAATGTGGTGATGATGGCGGCAGGTTATAACGCAGGCCCCCATCGCCCAAAGGCCTGGATGGAACGCTACGGCGATCCGCGCGATGGCACGCCGGGGATTGTCGACTGGATCGAACACATCCCCTTCAACGAGACCCGCAACTACGTGATGCGCGTCACCGAGAGCCTGCCGATCTATCGCGCGCGCCTTGGCAAACCGCCGCTGCCGGTGCCGTTTTCCAAGGAACTGGCCGGATCAACTCTTGACGCGTTCGCGCCATAGGGTGAACAGGCCGGCCGCTACGATAATGGACGCACCGATGGCGACATTGGTGCGGATCACCTCGCCAAAGACAACCACCCCAAGTGCCGCGGCCCAGATCAGGTGGAAATAGGCAAAGGGCTGCACCGCGCTGGCCTCGGCCATCTCATAGCATTTGATCAGCAGCCAATGCCCGGTCACACCCGTGAGGCACAGGACGCCCATCCACATCCAGTCGCCCTGGCTCATCGGCTCCCAGTACCAGATGCCGACAAGGGTCATCGCCACCATGCCCGCAACCCCGGTCCAGAAGAAACTGGTCGCCGTGCTGTCGCGCCGCGCTGCATAGCGGGTGATCAGACCATAAAGCGCAAACATCAGCGCCGAAACAAACGGGATGATCGCCAGCGGATCAAAGACACCGACGCCCGGTTGCAGGATGATCAGCACGCCAATCAGCCCCACCGAGATCGCCGCCCAGCGCCGCCAGCCGACCTTCTCGCCCAGCACCGGCCCACTCAGGGCCGCGACCAGCAGCGGATAGCAGATAAACACCGCCACGCTTTCGACCAGCCCAAGCACGGTAAAGGCATAGACAGCCACGCAGATTTCCGCCACCAGCAGCACGCCGCGAAAGACCTGCAACCCCAGCTGATCGGTGCGGGCCGTGGCGCGAATACCTCCCGGTGCGCGCGCCGCAAGTGCAATCACAAACAGCGCAAAGAACCAGTAACGCACCATGATCACCATGAAGGTGTTGTACTGCCCCGCCAGATGCCGCGAGATGCCATCCTGCAAGGCAAACACAATGGTTGCCGCAATCATCAGAAGCACGCCGGCGGTGACGTTGTTCTGCTGGATAATCCGGGGCGGATGAGGCTCCAGCATCTTGGCGTCGGGGCGCATGGTCATCGCAATATTGCCTTTGTCATATGCCGCTTGCGCCCGAAACCGGGCGTGCGTGTTACGTCAAATCCGGCAGCCTCCAGCCCGCGGCGGACAAATCCCGCCGCCGTGTAGGTCGCCGCCGTGCCGCCTGCCGCCGTGTGACGGGCAACCTCTTCCAGCAGGTCGTCCTGCCACAGCTCCGGGTTCTTTGCCGGGGAGAACCCGTCCAAGAACCAGGCATCCGCCTTGCCTGTCCACTCCGGCAGCGACACGCGGGCGTCGCCGGTGAGGACAGTGACACGCAGGTTGCCGAGATCGCAGAGGCCCGGCCCGCCCCAGACCGCCAGAAACCGTTCGGCCCAGGGCGCCACCTCGGGAAAGGCCTGAAGCGCACGGGCCATATCATCCGTGGCCATGGGGAAGGCCTCGAAACTGGTGAAATGCAGCACCGCTGCGGTGTCATGTTCAGCCTGCGCCGTCTCCCAGGCCCGCCAGGCAGCCAGCAGGTTCAACCCAGTGCCAAAGCCGAGTTCGGCAATATGGAAATCCGCGCCCGCCTCCGCCGCAGCGGCAAAGCGATCAGAAAGATCATTGCCGCCCAGAAACACATGCTCCGTCTCGGCCAGCCCATCATGGATGGAGAAATAGGGATCGTCGAACTGATCCGACACCGGAATGCTGCCATCCCGCCAGCTGAGCCGGGCCTGCTGGTCTGCCATGCTATAATCCCCTAAGTGATGTGGTGAACGACGCGACACTGGCGAAAGGGTGCAGGAATGGCAATGGCGGATATCACCATACGCGGGGCCGGGATCTTTGGCCTGTCGATTGCCTGGGCCTGCGCACGGCGCGGCGCCAAGGTCCAGATCATTGATCCCTTTGGCGCCGGGTCAGGCTCCAGCGGCGGTCTGGTCGGCGCGCTGGCGCCGCATGTGCCGGAGAACTGGAACCCAAAGAAACAATATCAGCTGGAAAGCCTGCTGATGGCCGACGCCTTCTGGGCCGAGGTTGAGGCAACCGGCGGGGTGTCTCCCGGCTATGGGCGCACCGGGCGGCTGCAACCGATCAATGATCAGCGGACATTGGATCTGGCCCATGACCGCGCAGAAAGCGCCCGGTCGCTGTGGCGGGGACTGGCGGACTGGTCCGTCATCGCCGCCGCCGACGCAGGGCCATGGGTGCCGCCCAGCGCCAGCGGATATGTCATCCACGATACGCTGAGCGCCCGGATGCACCCGCGCCGCGCCTGTGCCGCGCTCGTGGCAGGGTTGTCCGTCATGGGGATCGAGGTGCAGGCAGAGGGCGCCGATCAGGGACAGGTGATCCATGCCAAGGGCTATGCAGGACTGCTGGAGCTGAACGACAGGCTGGCAGGCCCCGGCGGCCCGGCCGAGGGCAAGACGCTGGGCAATGGGGTCAAGGGTCAGGCGGCGCTGCTGCGCTTTGCCGAGGGGGATGTGCCGCAGCTTTATGCCGACGGGCTGCACATCATTCCCCATGCCGATGGCACCCTCGCGATTGGCTCCACCAGTGAACGTGAGTTTGAGGATCCCAGCAGCACCGATGCGCAGCTGGACGATGTGATCGCGCGCGCCTGCGCCGCCTTGCCGGTGCTGCATGGTGCCGAGGTGATCGAACGCTGGGCCGGGGTGCGGCCCCGCGCCCGCTCACGCGCGCCGATGCTGGGCGGCTGGCCCGGCAGGAATGGTCATTTCATTGCCAATGGCGGCTTCAAGATCGGCTTTGGCATGGCGCCAAAGGTGGCCGGGACAATGGCAGATCTGGTTCTGGACGGAAACGACGATATCCCGGACGGGTTCCGGGTCGAAGATAACTTCTGAATGTCAGGCGAAGGGGAAGAGCAATGATCGCCTATATCACCATCGGTGCCAATGACATGGCAAAGGCAAAGGCCTTTTACACCGCATTTCTGCCGGTGCTTGGCTATGGTCTCAGCGAGGGGCCGGAAGGGCTGAGCTTTGCCCTGCCAGTGCCGGAGGGAGAGCTGCCGACCCTGCCCGATTTCTATGTGAAGCCGCCGTTTGATGGCGCTGCCGCCTCGGCTGGGAATGGCGTGATGGTGGCGTTTCAGGCCCGCGATCAGCAGCAGGTGCGCGACCTGCACGCGGCGGCGGTTGCGGCGGGCGGATCTGATGACGGCCAGCCGGGGTTTCGCGCGGCCTATAGCGCCGGGTTTTATGTCGGCTATCTGCGCGACCCTGACGGCAATAAGATCGCGCTGTTTTCCAACTCTCCCGACGAGCCGGGCCGCGACGGGTGATCAATGCGGCAGACGCCGACACAAAGACAGCCCCGAAGCGGTGGTTGCGCTGCGAGGCTGGTTGATCTCTGGTCTGGTTGATCTCTGGTCTGGGTCCGCTCAGCGCGCGATTTCGGCCCGCAGCGCCGTCATCAGCGTTTCCAGCGTTTTGACATACATCTCGCCTTTCAGGCGGCCGCCTTCGTCGAATTCGGACTGCGATGCCGCCACATGCACCTGCGGTGCGGTCAGCACGCGGGGCTGAAACGGCACCAGGAATGTGCGCAGCAGCATCTGCGACTTCTCCCCGCCGGCGCGGCCCGCAGCGGCGGACATGACGGCCACCGGTTTGTCCTGAAACGGTTTGTTGCTGGTGCGGCTGACCCAGTCGAGAGCGTTCTTCAACACGCCAGAGGGCGCGCCGTTATATTCCGGGGTGGAGATGATCACCGCATCCGCCGCCTCGATCTGATCCGCAAGTGTCTGAACCGCTGCGGGAATGCCATTGGCCTGTTCGTCGTCACCGTCATAAAGCGGCAGATTGAGATCGGCCTCGCTCACCTCGGCGGGACCGAACAGGCGCAGGGCCTCGGCCAGCAGTTTACGGTTGGTGGCGCCCGCACGCAGCGAACCGGAGATGGTCAGGATTTTGGGGTCGGACATGGTGTGATGCCTCTTTCGGTTTTGAATTTCTGTCTCGGACAAACCTATGCCGTCAGGCCGGTGAGAAAACCCCGACGCCTGCGCAGCCGATGTGCAGTCATCCACACAACGCCACGCAGTCTGGAATAGTTACATAACTGCGCAGAAAAAAGACCGCACCCTGCGGCGCGGTCTTTCTGCTTGGACGGGGCAACACCCCGGATATGGCTGCGTCAGGAGGCTCAGGCGCCCTGCGGGATCACGACGATTTCCACGCGGCGGTTGCGCGCCTTGCCATCGGGTGTGAGGTTCGACGCCACCGGCTGGCTTTCGCCGCGGCCGATGATCTGGACGCGGTTGTAGGGCACACCACCGGCCTGGATCTGATCGGCGACCGCATTTGCGCGACGCTCCGACAGGCCCTGGTTATAGGCGGCATCGCCATCGCTGTCGGTATGGCCGATCACCTGAACCTGACTGTTGGGGTAGCGCACCAGGCTGGCGGCAACCTTGTTCAGGTCAGAGCGCACCGCGGGCGAGATCGCCGCGCTGTCGGTGGCAAAGGTGAGGTCATTGGGCAGCGACACGATCAGACGGTCGCCGGTGTTGACGATGGAGATGCCATCATTGGAGATCGACTGGCGCAGCTCGCGCTCCTGCGCGTCCAGCTGGTTGCCGATGACGCTGCCGGCGGCGGCACCGACCAGCGCGCCGGTGACAGCACCCAGACCCCGGTCGGAATCATTGGCAGCAGCGCCAACGCCCGCGCCGATCAGGCCCCCGATCAGAGCGCCGCTCTGGGTCTTGCTGCCGGGGGTGCCGACGGTTGCGGGATCGGTACAGGCGGTCAGGCCCAGGCCTGCGGCCAGGATGGCGGCGGTGGTAAGTTTCATCTGCATCATCAAAAATCTGCCTTTTGCTTGCTCAATCCGGGCGGGGCCCGTGCTGCGGAGAATATCGTGTCGCGGTGCCGTCATCACAAGGTAACGTCTTTTTGGCTCGGCGAAAACCTGCCCAAGCTCTGCTTTAGGCTGAGGTGATCCGGGCCGCATCCTCCTCAAGTCCGCCGCCCTGCTCCATCCAGAGTTTGCGCAGCAGATCGGCCTCTGCCGCAAAGCTGTCCGCCAGCAGATCGGCGCAGAGCATCCGGTCGGCGCGAAAATGGCGAAAGCCGCCGCGCAATTCGCACCAGGCCGCCAGCAGCGTGGTTTCGACGTTGTAGATCAGCGCCAGCGGGCGCAGGACCCGCAGGGTTTCGCCGCTGTCGGGACAGAGATAGGTGAGCCGCAGTTTGCGGCTTTCCCGGACCGCCTGTCGCAGCAGCCCCTTTGACACGCAGCCCCGCTCGGGATCATCCAGCGGCGCGCCGCCCCAGGGGGCCACCTGCAACCGATCTCCGGGCGAGCGGCATTCCATGACTTTGCGACAGACCCTTTTGGCCGCCTCCTGCAAGGCGCCGTCGCCGGTTCGCATCAACAGGGACAGGCCGACATAAAGCGCCTCCAGCTCTTCTTCGTCGAAGTTGAGCGGCGGCAGATCATAGCCCTTGCGCAGCACATAGCCGATGCCCGCCTCCCCCTCGATCGGGGTGCGCATCCCCTGTAGCGCGGCGATATCGCGGTAGACGGTGCGTTTTGAGACCTCCAGCTTTTCCGCCAGATCCTCCGCCCGGATCGGGGCGGAGGCGGCGCGCAGGATTTGGATGACTTCGAACAGGCGGCCGGTGCGTTCCATGGTCTCTCTCCGCTGACAGGCTGCTGACATCTTAGCACAGGCCGCTGACAAAGCGTGTCAGCAGCGTTGTGGTGTTCTGACTTCAGACAGAAGGAGAAACACCATGCTGACCTATGACTGGATTGTTCTGATCACGCTGGGCAAAGACAAATGGGAGGCGCAGCGCCAGTTTTCCAAATCCTACGAAGTAGAGCGGGAGGCCGCTCAGATCCGGGGCGCGGCAACGGCCGCCGCAATGGCCGCAGCGCGGGCCGAGGCCGAGATCGCGCCGGGTGGCAAGCGCCCCGGCCTGCTGCGGCGCCTGTTTGCGCGGCGCGCGGGTCAGGACAGGGTGCGCGCGGATCAGGCCGCGCCGTCCTGCTGCCCCTCCTCCCGCGCCGCCTCATAGGCCAGCATCGCGCGTTTGACCGGCAGCCCCCAGTGGTAGCCGCCGAGAGCGCCGGATTTGCGCAGGGCGCGGTGGCAGGGGATCAGCCAGCTGACCGGGTTGCGCCCCACCGCCGTGCCGACGGCGCGCACCGCCCGCGGCGCGCCGATGGATTGGGCGATCTCGGAATAGGTGGTGACCTGCCCGGACGGGATGCGCAGCAGCGCCTCCCAGACCTTGATCTGCAAGGGGGCGCCGATCATATGCAGGGCCGCCTCGCCGCGCTGTGCAAAGATCGCCTCCGCCTGCGGCCGCAACAGCTCCGGGGTTTCGGCAAACGCGGCCTGAGGCCAGCGTGACCGCATATCTGCCATCGCCGCCTCCGGCCCGGTTTCCGCCGCGAAGGCCAGCCCGCAGATGCCTTTCTGCGTGCCCATCACCAGCGCCAGACCGAAGGGGCTGTCAAACCAGCCCCAGTGGATTGTCAGACCGGCCCCCTTGCGGGCGTATTCACCGGGGCTCATCGCCTCCCAGCGCAGGAACAGATCGTGCAGTCGGCCACTGCCCGAAAGACCCACGGCATGGGCGGCCTCCAGCGTGGTGAAGCGATCCTCCAGCAGGCTCTTGGCATGGCCCAGCCGCAGATATTGCTGGTAGCGTTTGGGGGAGACGCCGACCCAGGCCGAGAACAGCCGCTGGAAATGCGAGGGGCTCATCCCCATCGCGGCAGAGAGTTCGGCCAGCGTCAGATCCTCGCCGCCATCGTCAATCAGCGCAATCGCCCGGCGCATGACGCCGTAATGATAGCTCTCCTCGCGCGTCTGCAATGTCATGGGTCGCACTCCCGCCTGTGGTCCTGTGCTCCAGTATATGGCGCTGGCCGGGCAGTGCGACCCGGATCTTGCGCGAAGGGCCTGCGCGAGACCGGCAAGCCGCAGTGTAACGCTTCGCTCACCCTGACCCGCTTTTCTGTTTGCGCCGACTGTTCCTGCGCGGCATTAAGGGCCGCGATGGCAAAGCAACTCGATTATCACACGCTGCGTGAGATCTTCACGCGGTTTCAGGCAGCGGATCCAGAGCCGAAGGGCGAACTGGATCACGTCAACGTCTATACGCTTGTGGTGGCGGTGGCGCTGTCGGCGCAGGCCACCGATGCGGGCGTGAACCGGGCAACACGCGAGCTGTTCAAGATTGCCGACACCCCGCAGAAGATGCTGGATCTGGGCGAAGAAGGTCTGATCGAGCATATCAAGACCATCGGATTATATCGCCAGAAGGCCAAGAACGTGATCAAGATGTCGCGGATTCTGGTCGAGGAGTATGACGGCATCGTGCCCAATTCCCGCGCGGCGCTGCAATCCCTGCCCGGTGTCGGGCGCAAGACCGCAAATGTGGTGCTGAACATGTGGTGGCGCCAGCCCGCACAGGCGGTGGACACCCATATCTTTCGCGTTGGCAACCGGGCGGGCATTGCGCCGGGCAAGGATGTCGATGCGGTCGAACGTGCCATCGAAGACAATATTCCGGCGGATTTCCAGCTTCATGCCCATCATTGGCTGATCCTGCACGGACGATACCATTGCAAGGCTCGCAAGCCGATGTGCCCCACCTGCATCATCCGCGATCTCTGCCAGTTTGAGGACAAGACTCTATGAAAACCTACCAGCTCGTCGGGATCGGCAATGCCGTTGTGGACGTGATCAGCCAATGTGACGACAGCTTTCTGGAGCATATGGGCATCGAGAAAGGCATTATGCAGCTGATCGAACGTGATCGCGGCGAGGTGCTCTATGCGGCTATGCAGGAACGGGTGCAGACGCCCGGCGGTTCGGTGGCGAATACCATTGCGGGCGCGGGTGCACTGGGGCTGGATGCGGCCTTTATCGGGCGGGTGCATGACGATGCGCTGGGACGGTTCTACGCCAAGGCGATGGCGGATGACGGCGTGGATTTTGTGAACCCGCCGGTTGCGGGCGGCGAGCTGCCGACCTCGCGGTCGATGATCTTTGTCTCCGGCGATGGCGAGCGGTCGATGAACACCTATCTGGGCATCTCCTCCGAGCTGTCCTCGTCGGATGTGCCGGATACGGTGGCCGGCAAGGCGCAGCTGATGTTCCTTGAGGGCTATCTGTTCGACAAAGACAAGGGCAAGAGCGCCTTTATGGAAGCGGCGCGGGACTGCCGCAACGGCGGCGGCAAATGCGGCATCGCGATTTCCGATCCCTTCTGTGTGGAACGCCACCGGGCCGACTTCCTGTCGCTGATCGAACACGACCTCGATTTCGTGATTGGCAATGAGGCTGAGATCAAATCGCTGTTTGAAACCGACGATCTGGAAGAGGCGCTGGCCAAGACAGCCGCCATCTGCCCGCTGGTGGTCTGCACCCGCTCCGGCGATGGCGTCACCGTGGTTGAGGGCGACACCCGCGTGACAGTGCCGGTTGAGCGGGTGGTGCCGGTGGATGCCACCGGGGCCGGCGATCAATTTGCGGCCGGGTTCCTGTTCGGCATGGCCAAGGGGCTGGATATCGAGACCTGCGCCAGGATCGGCAATGTCTGCGCCGCCGAGGTGATCAGCCATATCGGCCCCCGCCCCAAGGCGGTGATGAATCAGGTGCTGCGCCGCGAAGGGCTGATCTGAGCCGGGGCCGTGCCCGCAGCCACTATTGCACAGCCGTCCCCGAGCAATCGGGGGCGGCTTTGTTCATCGGTGATCGACCCTGACGGTCGCGGGGGGCTTCAGGCGGTTTCTGCCGCGTTCAGCGCCTTGGACAGAAGATGTGTCAGGCTGCGCTGTTCGGTGTCCGACAGATCGCCGAGCAGGCGGGCCTGAGTGGCGACATGGGCCTCGACCACCTCGTTGATCAGCTTCAGCCCCTCTGGCGTCAGCTCAATCAGGAAGCCGCGGCTGTCCTCGGGGTTGACGCTGCGCGCCACCAGACCGGCGTCCACCAGCCGGTCGATGCGGTTGGTCATGGTGCCGGAGGCGACCATGGTGGCCTGCAACAGATCGCCCGGTGACAGCCGATAAGGCGCGCCTGCCCGGCGCAGGGTGGCCAGCACATCGAACTTGGCCGCGTTCAGATCATAGCCCGCCCAGGTTTTCTGCATTTCTTTCTGATAGGCTTGCGCCAATCGTCCGACCCGCCCGATGACGGCCATCGCCGATACATCAAGGTCGGGGCGCTCTCGCTCCCATTGCTGGGTCACAAAATCCACATGGTCCATGTGGGAAGGTATTATCGCATGATATCTTGACGTCAAGAAAAACCGATATATCTTGATGTCGAGAAATAAAGGAATCTCTGCCATGCAAAGCCGCGATCTGATCCTAACCGCGCTGGCCCCCGTGATCTGGGGCAGCAGCTATATTGTCACCACCACCCTGCTGCCGGGGCAGTCGCCGCTGCTGGTGGCACTGCTGCGCGCGCTGCCTGCGGGGCTGTTGCTGATGCTGATGGTGCGGCAACTGCCGCCGCTGAGCTGGGTGCCGCGGTTGTTGGTGCTGGGGGCGCTGAACTTCTCGATCTTCTGGAGCCTGCTGTTTGTCGCTGCCTACCGCCTGCCCGGCGGGGTTGCTGCGACCCTTGGCGCGGTGCAGCCGCTGGTGGTGGTGTTCCTGTCGGCGCTGATGCTGAAGACGCCGGTGCGCACGGCGGCAGTGCTGGCGGCGGCCCTGAGCATTCTGGGCGTGGCGCTGCTGGTGCTGACGCCGAGTGCGCAGCTGGACGGGATCGGTGTTCTGGCAGGGCTCGCCGGGGCCATTGCGATGGCAGCCGGCGTTGTGCTGAGCCGCAAGTGGCAGCCGCCTGTGTCGCTGCTGACCTTCACCGCCTGGCAGTTGACGGCGGGCGGGCTGCTGCTGATCCCGGCCACCCTGTGGTCGCTGCCATCGCTGCCGCAGCTGAGTGCCGAGAACCTGTTGGGGTTGGCGTACATGAGCCTGATCGGCGGCGCTGCGACCTATGTGTTGTGGTTTCGCGGCATCGCCCGGCTGGAACCATCGGTGGTGTCGCTTCTCGGGGTGCTCAGCCCGCTATCAGCGGTGGTGCTGGGCTGGGTGTTCCTTGGCGAGGTGCTGACGGCGAAACAGGCGATTGGCGCGGGCCTTGCGCTGTTCAGCCTGTGGCTGGGGCAAAGCGGATTGCGCTGGCGCAGGCGGCGGGTGGCCGGGGCCTGAGACCCTGCCGGATGTGCAGGACCAAAGCCGGGACCGGGTTAGCGTTCGGACCAAGGAGTGCAGGATGTGCCCGCGTGGCAGGCCAGCACCTCCTCTCGGGCGGCACCATCGGTGCCCCCGAAGCCAAAGCCGCCACAGGGATCCATGCGCAGCACGTAATCGCCTGCGCGCTGCTCCAGAAAGGCCAGATAGTCCACGCCATCCGCAGCGCCAGCACACCACGGCCCAAAGCAGAGGATTTCCAGCGTGATGTCCAGATCGACGTCTTTTGAAAAGCCGTCCGGGGTCATCACCTTACCGTTGATCCGCGCGGGGATCAGGCTGCGCGGCGGCGCATCATTGGGATTGTCCTGCGGCGGTTTCGGCAGGGCGGTTTCATCAAAGCTGAGCTTACCCTCGACCACGACGTAGTTTTTGTCGGATTTCACCGCCTCCAGATAGGCGTCCGACGGTCCCCAAGGCAGGCAGCTGAGAGCGGATGCGGGACCGGCCAGCGCAGACAGGAGGGCAACGGGCAGAAAACGCGTGCAAAGCGGCGACATCAGGACATCCTTTGTCAGACGGGGGGCAGTCCGAACCATCATAGATGGTCCTGAAACTCCTGAATAACCCGTTCGTAGACCTCGCGTTTGAATGGCACGATCTTGCCGACCAGCTGATCGACCGGCTGCCAGCACCAGGCGGAGAATTCCGGGTGGTCGGTGGCGATATTGATCTGATCGTCGCGCCCGAGAAAGCGCATCAGATACCATTTCTGTTCCTGCCCGCGATACTTGCCGCCCCAGAAATGCGGCACCACCTCGGCGGGCAGATCATAGGGCAGCCAGCCGTTGCTTTCGGCGATGATCTCGACCAGATCGGCGGTGACGCCGGTTTCTTCCTCCAGTTCGCGCAGCGCCGCCAGCCTGGGATCTTCGTCTGCGTCGATACCACCCTGGGGCATCTGCCAGGCGTCCTTGTGCCGGTCCATGCGCTGGCCGACCCAGACCTCACCCGCTGCATTGACCAGCATCACGCCGACATTGGGCCGGTACGGCAGGGTTGCGATATCTTCGGGGGTCATCCAGTCTCTCCTTGGTTGGATGCATCCCTTGTGCACCTGTGCCCCAGCGTCGTGCAAGAGGTTGACGCCGCGTCCAAAGTGACAATCCCTTTCAGGCCGGGCCATTTTCGCGCAAACGAAGACCAAAGACTTATCAGAGAACTACCAGGGAGAGTGTCATGACTGCGTACCCGAAAATGTTGGCGCCGCTGGATCTCGGCTTTACCACGTTGAAAAACCGCGTGCTGATGGGATCCATGCACACCGGGCTTGAGGAAACCAAGGACTGGAACCGGGTGGCCGAGTTCTATGCCGACCGGGCGCGCGGTGGCGTGGCGCTGATGGTCACCGGTGGCATTGGTCCGAACCTTGAAGGATCGGTTCTGCCAGGGGCGGCGATGATGGCGAGCGAGCAGGATGTGGCCAACCACAGCATCGTCACAAACCGCGTGCATGAGGCCGGGGGCAAGATCGCGATGCAGATCCTGCATGCCGGGCGTTATGCCTATGGTCCGAAATGCGTGGCGCCAAGCCCGATAAAATCGCCGATCTCGCCCTTCCCGCCGCAGGAGCTGGATGAAGAGGGTATCGAGAAGCAGATTTCCGACATCGTGAATGCCGCCGTGCTGGCACAGCAGGCGGGCTATGATGGCGTTGAGATCATGGGGTCGGAGGGCTATTTCCTGAACCAGTTCCTCGTCACCCATACCAACAAGCGCGAGGACCGCTGGGGCGGGTCCTATGAGAACCGGATGCGCCTGCCGATCGAGGTCGTGCGCCGCACCCGTGAGGCGGTGGGGACGGATTTCATCATCATCTACCGCCTGTCGATGATCGACCTTGTGCCCAATGGCTCCACCTATGACGAGGTGGTCGAACTGGCGCAGGAGATCGAGAAGGCCGGTGCCACCATCCTGAACACCGGGATCGGCTGGCATGAGGCGCGCATTCCGACGATTGCCACATCTGTTCCCCGCGCGGCCTTTGCCTGGGTCACCAAAAAGCTGATGGGCAAGGTTGGCATTCCGGTGATCACATCGAACCGGATCAACACGCCGGAGGTCGCCGAGCAGGTGCTGTCCGAGGGCTGCGCCGATATGGTGTCGATGGCGCGGCCAATGCTGGCGGATGCGGATTTTGTCGCCAAGGCAGCGGAGGGCAAGGCCGATCAGATCGCACCCTGCATCGCCTGCAATCAGGCCTGTCTGGACCATACGTTCAGCGGCAAGCTGACCTCCTGCCTGGTGAATCCGCGCGCCTGCCATGAGACCGAACTGGTGCTGACGCCTGCGGAGAGCGTGAAGACCGTCGCCATTGTCGGCGCGGGTCCTGCGGGTCTGTCCACCGCGCTGGCGGCAGCGGAGCGCGGCCACAAGGTGACGCTGTTTGATCGCGCAAGCGAGATCGGCGGCCAGCTGAACATGGCCAAGCAGGTGCCGGGCAAGGAAGAATTCTGGGGGCTGGTCGATTGGTATCGCACCATGCTGGCCCAGAGCGACGTCACGCTGGAGCTGAACCGCGAGGTGTCGGCGGGCGATCTCAAGGGCTTTGACGAGGTGGTGATTGCCACCGGCGTAGTGCCGCGCGATCCGCAGATCCCCGGTCAGGACCGCGACAATGTGGTCGATTACATCGACGTGCTGCGCCACAAGGCCAAGGTGGGCAAGCGGGTGGCGGTGATCGGCGCAGGCGGCATCGGCTTTGATGTGTCGGAATTCCTGCTGCACGAAGGTGAAAGCGCCACGGAGAACCTGCCCCTGTGGATGAAGGAATGGGGCGTTGCGGACCCGGCCGAGCATCGCGCCGGTCTGGCCCCCGAAGGCCCGCAGCCTGAGGCCCCGGCCCGCGAGGTGACGCTGTTGCAGCGCAAGGCGGAGCGCCACGGCAAGCGGCTGGGCAAGACCACCGGCTGGATCCACCGCGCCACGCTGAAGATGAAGGATGTGAATTTCGTCGGCGGCGTGAACTATGAGAAGATCGACGACGACGGGCTGCATGTCAGCTTTGGCGAGGCGCGCGAGAATCCAACCGTGATCGCGGCGGATACCGTTGTTCTGTGCTCTGGCCAGCTGTCGGAGCGGTCGCTGGCGGATGCGCTGGAGGCACAGGGCACATCCTGCCACGTGATCGGCGGCGCCGATCTGGCGGCCGAACTGGACGCCAAACGGGCCATCAATCAGGGTACACGGCTGGCGGCCAGCCTCTGATCCGGCACCGTCTCGCCGCTGTGTAAATCTTGCGACCCTCGCCGCCTGTGGTGGCGGGGGTCGTTTGCGGTTGTGGAACCTCCGGCGCCCAGTGGCGTTTTGTCCGTGAACGGCGCCGCCCCGGTGGCGCGATTACCGCCACGACAGACAGGAGAGTTTCATGCCCCGTATCACCGACGCCAAGATCCTGATGATTGCCACCCATGGGTTCGAGCAGTCCGAACTGGAATTCCCGCGCGATCAGCTGCGGGTCAAGGGCGCTGAGGTCTCTGTCGCCAGCCTCGATGGCAAGGCGATCAAGGGCTGGGAAGGCGATGACTGGGGCCGTGAGGCCGAGGCGGATCTGGCGCTGGAGGCGGTCCGTGTCGAGGAGTACGACGCGCTGGTCCTGCCCGGCGGTCAGATCAACCCGGATCTGCTGCGCATCAATGACGATGTGATCGAGCTGATCAACGGTTTCTACGATCAGGGCAAGGTTGTCGCCGCAATCTGCCATGCGCCCTGGCTGCTGATCGAGGCCGGTCTGGTCAAGGGCCGCACCATGACCTCGTTTCAGTCGATCAAGACCGACATGATCAACGCGGGGGCCGATTGGCAGGATGCGGAGGTCGTCGCGGACAACGGGATCGTGACCAGCCGCAACCCCGATGATCTGAAGGCATTTGTCGGCAAGATCGTGGAAGAGATCGAAGAAGGCCGCCACCCGCGCTGAAGCTGCGACCGGTTAATGTGTCTATTTCCACAACGGCCCCGGTTCGCAACCGGGGTCTTTGACGTAACGATCAAGGGCGGCGCAAACCGCCACAGGCGAGGCAGTTCTTGTCGTCCGGCAAGGTGATCCGGTCAACAAGCACGGTGATAGCCTGACCGCTGACGGCGGCGCCCATCTGGCGCACGTCGAGTTCGTGGACCCCTGTTGGCACATCCAATGTCAGGCGGATGTCGCCCATGGGCAACCCATCGGAACCGACAGGGTCGCCATCGACATAGAGGTGATATGCGCCCTTTGCGGGTACGCGGATACCAACAGTGATGGGCGACGCGACGATATCGCCATCTCGGGGCGACAGGATCGCCGCGCCGGGTATTCGCGCCTCTTCCGCCCCAACAAGAGAGGTGAAGAGGGCCATACCGATCACGGCACAGCCCCAGAGGTGTAGCCTGCGCCCCTCGTGTTTCACGTGGCAACAGGGTCGTGGGCCGCGCGGGCATCGGCGGGGGCTTCGTCGCGCCGCTCCATGCCGTAGTCGCGCAGCACGCCTGCCACCCGCAGGCGGTAATCCCTGAACACATGGTCCCTGCCCTCTTTCTGCCCCGCGCGGTGGGCGCTGAGCTGGCGCCAGTTGGCCACGGCTTCCTCGCTCTCCCAGAAGGACAGCGACAGGAGTTTGCCCGGCGTGGTGAGGCTCTGGAACCGTTCGACGGAGATGAAGCCTTCGATCTGCTCCAGGAGCGGCTTCAGACTGGCTGCGATCTCAAGATAGCGGTCCTTGGCGCCATCCTTGATTTCAACCTCGAATATGACTGCGATCATCCTGTGGATCCTTCTGGGTCGGAAACTTTTTTCAGCCAGGTGCGGTCCTCGCGCAGGATGAAGCGGCGCTCCTGGGCGAAGGCGTAGTTTTCGCGGCCCAGTGGGTCGGCTGCGAGGCGCGCGCGGTAGGCTTCGTATTCGGCAAGGTTTGCCACATCATAGATGCCATAGGCCAGCGTTGATGAGCCTTCATGCGGGGCATAATAGCCGATCAGATCGGCGCCGCAGCGGGGGATCGCCTGCCCCCAGTTGCGGGCGTAGGTGGCGAAATCCTCACGTTTGGTGGGGTCGATATGGTAGCGGATGACACAGGTGAGCATATGGGGCGTCCTTCGTTGAGAAATACGCCCCTGATCTAGCAGCCGGCCCGACGGCGATGCTTCGCCCTGCGCCGAAGTATCGCCGCCCGTTACCTCGCCTATTCGACCGTGATGGTGATCACCTGCGATACCACCGGGGTGGAATGCGGCACATGGCCGTAATCGCCCATCACCAGTTGCAGCGTATGTTCGCCCGGTGCCAGATCCAGCGTGGTTTCGGTCTGGCCGCCGCCAAAATGGATGTGGTTTTCATCCGATGGCAGACCGTAGGACAGCTCATCCGCGCCATCCTCGCCCTCGCCCAGCGGCGGGCGGTCGATCAGCAGGTGATGGTGACCGGTGTTTTCCTTTTCGGTGCCCGCCGGGGCCACCCCCATGCCGCGCAGGCCAAAGACCACGGTGACCGGGGATGAGACGGTATCGCCATCCCTGGGCATCACGAAGTAGACCTCCGCCCCCTCCGGCGACGGGGTTTCGCCGCCGGCCAGGGCCGCGGAAACCGGCAGGGCACAGGCGACGAGGGCCGCCAGCGCGGTTCTCATCGTGGATCTGATGATCGCAGTCATAAGTTGTCCTCCCATTGATGTAAGCCCCTCTCAACATAGTGGCTTTGACTGCTATTGCGATCTTCGGGCCGAGCCGCAGGTGTTTCCAGCTGGTAAACTATGGGTGAATAACCCTGCAATTATCCCATCCTCGCCCCGTTCTTGCCCGATTTGCCCGCGACATTTGAGGCAACACGGGTAAACAAGGACGCGAGTGCTATGGACCGACTGACCGAAATGGAGGCCTTTGCCAATGTGGTGGACCAGGGCGGATTCACCGATGCGGCAAAGAAGATGGGGATCTCCAAATCGGCGGTGTCCAAACATGTCTCAAGCCTTGAGGCCCGTCTGGGCGCGCGGCTGCTGAACCGGACCACGCGGCGGGTCTCGCCCACAGAAATTGGGCTGGCCTACTATGACCGCGCCCGCCGTGTCCTGAATGATGCCGGTGAGGCGGATGCGCTGGTCACCTCCATGCAATCGGCGCCATCGGGGCTGCTGCGGATTTCAGTGGCGACGGATTTCGGCGTCAATCACCTGTCGCCGGTGCTGTCGGACTTCCTGCGCGACTATCCCGATATCACCGTCAACATGGTGCTGAACAACCGCTATGTGGAGCTGATCTCCGAAGGGTTTGATATGGCGCTGCGGATCGGCGAGCTGGAAGACAGCTCTCTGCGGGCGCGCAAGCTGACCGAAACCACCAAGCGGATGATCGCCTCCCCCGCCTATCTGGAGAAATTCGGTCGTCCACAGAAGATCGACGATCTCAACATGCACAAGCTGCTGCATTATTCGAACCAGTCCAGCGGCAGCATGTGGAAGATCACCGCGCCGTCGGGCGAAAAACGGCAGGTGCGGACCTCTGGCTGGCTGTCGGTGAATGACGGGCAGTCGCTGCTGAATGCGGCCATTTCAGGCCTCGGGATCGCCTATCTGCCAAGCTATCTCTACTCAGATGCCATGGCCGAGGGGCTGGTCGAGGACGTCATGCCCTCGCTGCCGATGGAAACCCAAGGCATCTATGCGGTCTACCCTCCTGGCCGCTTTACCCAGCCCAAGGTGCGGGCGTTCATCGACTTTCTCGCTGAGGCCTTTGCCGATAAGGATGGCATCACCTGGTGAGCCGCGCGCCCCGTTGGAACTGGAGAGGACCCGGCCATTGTGCCGGGTTTTCCCGTTCCGGGCCTCTGGGCGGTGGCCATGGGAGATCTGCGGGCGGCCTGTCAGCGGGCGATCAGAACCACCTCAACCCGGCGGTTGGCCTCGCGCCCCTCGGGGCTGAGGTTGCTGGTCAGCGGCGCCATGAAGCCCGCACCTGCCACCGACACGCGACCGGGCTCCAGATCGCCCTCCTCCAGCAGACGGGTCCGCACCGCATCGGCGCGCCGTTCGGAGAGCGCGATATTCTGGCTAAGACTGCCGACGGTATCGGTATGGCCCACCAAGAGCACGGAATAGTCGGGGTTCTGGCTAAGGAACTCTGCCAGCGCCGCCAGACTGGCATAGGGTTTGGCCCCCAGCGCCACCGCGCCGGTTTCAAATTCGAGATCCGCCAGCACCGCGCGCCCATTGCGGCGCAGGCGCTCGATCAGCTCTGCCGCGCCCACCAGCGGCGGTGCCACGATCGGCGCCTCCGCTGGCTGGCTGGCGGTGGTGGCGGTGTCGTCGCGCGGTGCCGCGCTGGCGGTTTCCGCGGAGCGGACTTCGATCATCTGCACAAAGGTTGCATTGCCGGAGCGGGAAACCAGCAGGGTGACGATCCGCCCGTCGGGATGTTCGGCAGAGAGGAAGCTGAAGTTGCTGACATCCACCGTCATATCCGGCGCCGGGATCACCTCGATATCAAAGCGGAAATCAAAGCCGCCGCAGCTGCGCGCCGGACATTGAAACAGCAGGTCATAGCCGGCATCGACCAGCTGCGCGCGCAATGGCGCCAGCACCTGCAAAACCGTGGAATCGCCGGAAATTCGCCAGCTGCGGCGCAGAATCTGACCTTCAACCTGGCGTTCGGGCACGCCGTCGTCGCTGGCCGCACCTAGCGGTACCGCATAGCTGCCAAGGGCGGTTGGCCGTTCGGCCAGCTGGCGCGCGCCGGGCGGCAGCTCGATGCCCTGGGCTGCCACAAATGACGGCAGGGCCGCACAGAGCAGCCCCGCCACCGCAGGCGTCAGCCGCCGGGCGGCAAGGACAGCGCGACGGATCACCGGTGCTGCGCGTGATAGGCGTCGTTGGGGACCATGCCGGTGGCACTGGCAACCCGATTGGACATGTTGAAGAAGCCGGTGACATTGGCGATATCCCAGATATCGCGGTCGCTGAAGCCGTGGTCGCGCAGGGTCTGGCGGTCGGCCTCTTCGATCTCGGCGCTGGCCTTGGTCGCCTTGGCCGCGAAATCCAGCATGGCGCGCTGGCGCGGCTCCAACGGAGCAACCCGGTAGTTCATCACCAGCATTTCGCCCAGCTTGGGATCGCCCGACAGCTGACGCACGGCCGCGCCATGGGCTGCGAGGCAGTAGAAACAGCTGTTGATGGCGGAGACCACCACCGCGATCATCTCGCGCTCCAGCTTTGACAGGCCGCTGTCCGCCAGCATCAGGTCGTTATACATCGCGGTAAAGGCGTTGAGCTTGTCGATGTCGAAGGCATTGGCGCGCAACACGTTGGGCACCATGCCGAGTTTGTCCTGGCAGATGTCGAAATATTTCTGCGTCTCCGGCGGCAGCGGGTCTACCATCGGCAGGTCCAATGCGGTTGGGGCATCAGCGTCGCGGGTCATCGGTTACACTCCCTCTGGGTTGTGACGATAGTGGTAACGCCCGGCGCGCAGCATGCCAAGTGAGGCATATAGACCGTTTGCCCCGGCGTTGGCTTCGGTGCAGAGAACCGCCAGTTCGCGCGCGCCCTGATCAGCGGCCCATTGCGCAGCGCGGTGCATCAGCCAGACGCCCATGCCCTTGCGCCGCTGGTGCGGCAGGATTTCCAGCGCGTGCACCATGGCGGTGCCGTCGTGGATCGCCACAAAAACGGTGCCCGCGGGGGAATCATCGCAGCGGCCCAGCAGCGAGGTCTTGGCCCCCGCCGTGCGCTGCATGACCGCAAAGCGCTCGGGACCGATGCCACCGGCGGCCCAGATTTCATGCTGGATCGCAAGGGGTTCCCAGACGCAGAAGGCGGTCACGGGCGGGATTTCAACATGGCAGAGCTGTTCGACAGGACAGGTCCAGAGCACCACCGGATCCTTGATCACATAGCCCCGCGCAGCGAGCTGCGCATCAAGGGCGTCCTGACCGTCGCGGATCATGAACAGATGATCCTGCCCCATCTCCGACATCGCCAGTTCGGCGGCGGTGATTTCTGCCTCGCTTGCGTGGCCTGTGATGACGGTTGCTGCGGAGACCCGGCTGCCGCCGCCATCGCCCCGGCGCAGGGTGACCGGACCCAGCTGGCGGACCTCGGCGGCAGGCCAGGTGTGGTCGGTGACGTCATAGTATTTCGGGTCGGTCAGCGACGGCGTGGCAGTCAAAGATCAAGATCCCGCGCCAGCGCGGTAATCGCCGCATCCACCCGCGCGCCATCGGCACCGCGCACCACCACATTGGCGCCAAAGGCACCATTCTGCTGGAACGGGTAACAGCCGATCGAGAGGTCATCATAGGCCTCGGCAATGGCAGTCAGGATAGGGGCAATGTCGCCCTCGCCCCGCTGCACTCGCAGGGTCTGCGACAAGAGCGGCGCACCGCCGGTGAGCGTCGGCAGGACCGAGGCGACCATGGCCTGAAACACGCTGGGCACCCCGGCCATCACATGCACGTTGCGCAGGGTGAAACCGGGCGCGGTGGAGACCGGGTTTTCAATCAGCGTGGCGCCATCGGGGATCCGGGCCATGCGCAGGCGGGCCGCGTTCAGCTCCTGCCCGGATTTGTCGTAATGGGCCTGCAACAGCGCGCGCGCATCCTCGCGCACGTCCAGATGCACATCAAAGGCCTTGCTGATGCAATCGGCGGTGATGTCGTCATGGGTGGGGCCGATACCGCCGCTGGTAAAGACATGGTCAAAACCATCCGAGAGCGCCCTGACGGCGGCGATGATCGCGGCCTCATTGTCGCTGACGACGCGCACTTCCTGCAGGTCGATGCCATGTTTGCTCAGCTCGCCGGCGAGGTAATACATATTGGCATCGCGGGTGCGCCCGGACAGAATCTCGTCACCGATGACAAGCATCGCTGCGGTTGGCATGGCGCCGGTTGGGGTGGCCATCTGCGCTCCTCCTCTTGAACCAATGATAGCGCAGGTATAGGCCCTGTCACATGCGCTTTCAAACCCCTCTGCTGCCCGCCACGCTGATCCGACGCTACAAGAGGTTTCTGGCGGACTGCCAGTTGCCGGATGGGCGCGAAATAACCGCGCATTGTGCCAATCCCGGCTCGATGATGGGGCTGGCGGACCCGGGCAGCACGGTCTGGCTGGAGCCGAATGACGATCCGAAGAAGAAGCTGAAATACGGCTGGCGGCTGGTCGAGGTTGCCGGTGGCACCCTGGTGGGTGTGGATACATCGGTGCCGAACCGCGCGCTGAAATCGGCGCTGGAGGCGCGCCAGATCGCAGCGCTGTCGGCCTATGAAACGGTCCGGGCCGAGGTGAAATATGCCGAGAAGAGCCGCATTGATTTCCTGCTGAGCCAGCCCGGCCTGCCCGATTGCTATGTTGAGGTCAAAAGCGTGACGCTGTCACGCCAGCCCGGTCTGGCGGAGTTCCCCGACAGCGTGACCGCGCGCGGGGCCAAGCATCTGGGCAACCTGGCCGACATGTGCCGGTCCGGTCACCGGGCGGTGCTGCTCTATCTGGTGCAGCGCGGTGATTGTGAGCGGTTTCAGATCGCCGGCGATATCGACCCGACCTATGCCGCCGCCTGGGATGCGGCGGCGGCTGCGGGGGTGGAGCGGCTGGTGATCGCCACCCGCATCACCCCGGAGGGTGTTGCAATTGCGGGCGCGATTGGCGCAGGCGCGGGCTGAGCGCTGCGGGTCGCCTGTCAGGCTGCTTCGCTCTGCGTGTCGGTGGTGCCACTTTTGCTCTGCTCGGCGCTATCCGAGCTGTCCGAGCTGTCGGGGCTGGCCTGCACCAGCGTCCGGGTCGGGAAGGGAATATCGATTCCGGCCGCATCCAGTGCTTCCTTCACCCGGCGTTTCATATCCGCCTGATACTGGAAATATTCCGCCGCATCGACCCAGACACGGACCAGGAAATCCACCGAGCTGCTGTTGAGATTATTGACCTGGATGAAGGGTTCCGGCTCTGCGTGCGAGCGGCTGTCGGACATGATGGCGTCGCGGATGACCTGCTCGGCGGTGGCAAGGTTGGCCCCGTAGCCGACGCCGAAGGTCCATTCCGCGCGGCGGGTGTCATATTCGGAGTAATTGGTGATCGTGTTGCCCCAGACTTCGGAGTTGGGGATGATCACCTTGAGGTTCGACAGGTCGGCGATCACCGTGTTGTTCAGGGTGATTTCCTTGACCGTGCCCATTTCGCCGTCCACTTCGATGAAATCACCCAGTTTGAACGGGCGGAACAGGATCAGCATGATGCCAGCTGCCACATTGGACAGCGCGCCCTGCATGGCCAGACCGATGGCCAGACCCGCGGCACCGATGGCCGCGATGATCGAGGTGGTCTGGACCCCGAAGGTGTTGAGAACAAAGAGCACCGCAAAGGCAAGGATCACATAGCGTGCCAGATTGCCGAGGAAGTGGAACAGCGTCACATCAAGGCTGGCATGGCTGTCGCCGATCTGAACGATCCGTCGTTTGACCCAGCCCGCGACGATGAAGCCAGCCATCAGGATCAGCATGGCGGCGAGCACGCTGCCCATGGCCTGAGCCAGAAATTCCAGCGTGATCAGATCGGCCAGCGCTTTTCCGTTATAGATTTCGGTCTGCATCAGGGCATTCATGCTGTCCATGGCTGCGGGTCCCTCCGTGGTGCGATTGCAATTCGTCAGGGAGGGGAACGCATCCGGGTGGCAAAAAGTTCCCGGCAGGCGGTGGTGCCGGCTCTGGCCCTTTTGGCGCGGAGCGCGTAGATAGCTATGTCAAAGACACCCGATGGAGCCTCATCTGATGAGATCGAAAGACGGCCGCACCACCAAAGACGGCATTCGCATTTATGAGCCCGGCGATTTTGCCGGAATGCACGCTGCCGGGGCGCTGGCGGCACAGATCCTTGACGATATCGCTGCCCATGTCGTCCCCGGTCAGACCACCGGCGAGCTGGACCGGCTGATCACCCAGATGGTGGAGGACGCAGGCGCGACCTCGGCCACCATCGGCTACAAGGGCTATCAGCACGCCAGCTGCATCAGCGTGAACCATGTGGTCTGTCACGGGATTCCCGGCGACAAGAAGCTGAAGGATGGCGATATCCTGAATATCGACGTCACCGTCATCGTCGATGGCTGGTTCGGCGACACCAGCCGGATGTATGTGGCAGGCAAGCTGTCGCGCAAGACCGAGCGGCTGATCCAGGTGACCCATGACTCCCTGATGAAGGGGATCGAGGCGGTGAAACCCGGCAATACCTTTGGCGACATTGGCCATGCGATCCAGTCCTATGTGGAAGCGCAGCGCATGAGCGTGGTGCGGGATTTCTGCGGCCATGGTCTGGGTCAGGTGTTCCACGCGCCGCCCAATGTGCTGCATTATGGCCGCCCGGGCACCGGCCCGGTGCTGGAGGAAGGCATGTTCTTCACCATTGAACCGATGGTGAACCTTGGCCGCCCGGAAACCAAGATCCTGGCGGACGAATGGACCGCTGTTACCCGCGATAAATCGCTGTCCGCGCAGTTCGAGCATTCGGTTGGCGTTACCGCTGATGGGGCCGAGATCTTTACCCTGTCGCCCGGCGGGAAGTTTCACCCGACCTACGGCTGATACCGTATCATTTAACAAAGAAGGGGCGTGCCTTGTGGCGCGCCCCTTTGTCGTTCTGCGATACGGGTTGCCCCGTACCGATATCACAGCTTGCAGCGTTTGCGCTCTGCCAGGGCTACCAGAACCTCGTGACGCTCGTTCGCGGCTTCTAGCGCCTGCTTGGCGTTGGAATGGTTGCCGATAACAGCCGGCCAGAACAATAGCGCGGCGGCGATATTCTCGCCGGACATGCTCTTGCCCTTCTTGGCTTCTTTGCGGATTTCTTCCAGCTGGTTCAGCTGCACCGCGATTTCAGTGCAGGTCAGCTTGGCATCCCCCACCTGCGTTTTGGTGACAACATCAGGCGACACGCAGGCCGACAGGGCCAAGGCGCTGGCGAGCGCCAGGCCAATACGGAGATTGAATTTCACATTGTGTCCTACGTCAATTCTGGGCATCTGAAATGAAGTGCTGAACGAAACGATTGATCGTCCGTTTCACAGGTCGAATATTGCCTGCATCGAACGGTGTAAATCCTGCGGTTGGATCGTGGGGTGTTCCGCTGAACAAAGCGTATAGATTGCTGTGAAAATGTCGCACTCTACCTGAGGGTGCCTTTAGGGAATATGTCCAATCAGGCGCGGAACCTCTGACATGGCGGTGATATGCTCGGCATTATGCCGCTTGAGGCGCGTGCCCTTGCCATGGGGGTCGAAGCCGAGGCAGCGCATCCCGGCGCGGGCGGCGGCGAGGGCGCCGTTTTCGCTGTCTTCGATCACCAGACAGTCGCGCGCCTGCACGTCGAAATGACAGGCCGCCGCAAGAAACAGATCGGGATCGGGTTTGCCGGTCTTCAGCGTCTGGGCCGAGAACATGGCATGGGGATGGAACAGGTCCCAGAGGCCGTTCTGACCAAGAGTGATCCGCATCTTTTCCTCGCTGCCGTTGGAGGCGACGCAGAAGGCGATGCCGCGGACTTGCAACAGTGCCAAAAGATCCGGGATACCCGGCACCAGATCCACACCCTGCCGCAGCCTTGCGTAGGTTTCATCATAGACCTGCGCCACCCAGTTCTCGGGCAGATCCGCACCGCGCGCGATGGCCTTGGTTCGGACATCCGCCATGGTGCCACCAACAAAGAGGTCCATGCACTCCGCCAACGACAGTTGCAGACCATACCGTCCAAGATTGTCGACCAGCACCTGATTGCTAAGTGTTTCACTATCGACCAGCACACCGTCGCAATCAAAAATCACCAGTTTCGGCGTGGGATATGTAATCGGCATGGTGCTGTCCTTTTGGGCTGATGCTCAGCTCTCGCGCCACAGAAGGGTGACATGGGTGTCCCCGTATTTGCGGCTGTCGTGCAGAGTGAATCCTTCGGGGGGCTGCATGGGGCTGCTTTCTTCCCAGACGACCAGCGCCTCCTCGGCCAGCCAGCCGCCTTTTGTCACCGCCGCCAGCGCCTTTTGCCCCAGCGACTTGCCGTAAGGCGGATCGAGAAAGACCACATCGTAAGGCGCAGCGTCATTGACCGGCAGGCGGGTGGCATCACGGCGGATGAGGCGGGCGCGATCCTTGATGCGCAGCAGGTCGATGTTCTTGGTGATCAGCCCCTGCGACACCCGGCCATCATCCACAAACACGGCCTCGGCCGCGCCGCGCGACAACGCCTCAAGCCCCAGGGCACCCGTGCCTGCAAACAGATCCAGCACCCGCGCGCCGTCGAAATCGACGATATGGCCCAGCACGTTGAACAGGCTTTCGCGCACACGGTCGGTGGTGGGGCGCAGATGCGCGCCCGCGTCGCCCTTGCCCAGGCTGGTGAGCGCGCGGCCACGAAACTCGCCGGCGATGATCCTCATGTGCGCAGCAGCGGCTTCAGATCCGCGTCAGCGTCCGCCACGACGGATTTGTCAGCGGTACGCCCGGCCTCGATCAGACGTTTGGCAACCATATAGGCGCGCGGATCATTCATTGCGTCCACCGCCACCAGCTGATCGCCGGTATAGTACCAGAACGACATGGTGCCATCGCTGCCGGTGCGGGTGACCACGTTGTCGTAGCCTGTGTTGAGGCCCGCGATCTGCAGTTTGACGTCGTATTGATCGGACCAGAACCAGGGTTTGGCCACATAGGTTTCATTCGCGCCGAGCATATTGCGGGCGGCGACTTCGGCCTGGTCAATGGCGTTGGGCACGCTTTCCAGCCGGATGCGGCTGCCGTGATAGGGGAAGGACGCACAATCGCCCGCCGCCCAGATCGACGGATCCGAGGTGCGGCCCTGTTCATCCACCCGGATGCCATTCTCCAGCGCGAGGCCTGCCGCCTCTGCCAGATCGGTGGCCGGGGTGATGCCGACGCCGACAATGACGAAATCCACCTCGACCGTGCTGCCATCGCTGAGCACGGCGCGTTTGACGGCGCCGCCCTCACCTTCCAGCTGCACAAGACCCACGCCTTCGCGCAGATCAACACCGTGGCCCGTGTGAAGCGCGCGGAAATAATCCGAGGTTTCGGGAGCTGCGACCCGTTGCAGGATGCGCTCCGCCATCTCGACCAGCGTCACGGCAACCCCGCGTTTGGCGCAGACCGCTGCGGCCTCCAGCCCGATGTAGCCACCGCCGACGATAAGCGTGCGCGCGCCATCCGTGACCGCCGGGGCCATGGCATCCACATCCGCCAGATCGCGCAGGACGTAGACCCCGCCCAGATCGCCGCCGATGGCCGCAGGCAGGCGGCGGGGGGTGGAGCCGGTGGTGAGCGCCAGCTGATCGTAGTGCAGCACCTCATCCGCCAGCGTCACGGTTTTCGCCGCCGGGTCGATGGCCTGCACCTGCTGGCCAAGTTTCAGGGTGATATTGGCCTCGGCATAAAAACTCTCGGGCCGCAGGAACAGGCGGTCCATCTCCATCTCCCCCAGGAGATAGGCCTTTGACAGAGGCGGGCGCTGATAGGGCACAACGGGTTCGCTGCCAATCAGCGTAATCTCTCCGTCAAAACCCTGCTTGCGCAGCTGCGCCACCAGCGAGGCCCCCGCCTGGCCTGCCCCGATCACGACAAAATGGGTCATTTGCTATTGTGCCTTCTGCTGTCTTTCGGAAATGCCATTGCCAGTTTGCGTGCTGGTCAGGCTGTTGCCGAACCCTATATGTGGGGGAACATAAAACACAATCAGCACGGAGAGGAACACAGCATGATTTCACAAGGGGACAGCCTGCCGGAGGCGACATTGACGCGGATGGGCAAGGACGGGCCGGAGCAGGTCGCGATCAGTGATCTTACAAAGGGGCGCACGGTGGCGATCTTTGCGGTGCCGGGTGCGTTTACGCCGACCTGCCATTCCGCCCATGTGCCCAGTTTCGTGCGCAACGCCGAGGCGCTGGCGGCCAAGGGCGTGGATGAAATCATCTGCATTGCGGGCAACGATCCCTTTGTGATGCAGGCCTGGTCAGAGGCGACCGGTGCCGGTGCAGCGGGGATTACCATGCTGTCGGACGCCGAATGCGGCTTTACCGATGCGATCGGGATGCGGCTGGACGCGCCTGCGGCGGGGCTGGTCGGGCGCTCTCTGCGCTATGCGATGCTGGCCCGCGACGGCAAGGTCGAGATCATGAATGCCGAGGATTCGCCCGGCAAATGTGAGCTGTCGGCAGGCGAGGCCCTGCTGGAGGCGATGGGCTGAGCCCCTGCCCCAGACCAAGATCGGGGCGCTAGAAACACCAAGAGAGGCGCGGATACCCTTGCCTCTCTTGTCATTCTACCGCGGATGAAGACGGCGCCTGTCAGACAAGGCTCTCCATCTTGCGCGCCAGCTTGGCGTCCAGCGCGCTGATACCGCCGACGTCATGGGTGGTCAGGGTCACTGTAACGGTATTGTAGACATTGCTCCATTCCGGGTGGTGGTCCCATTTTTCGGCCCAGATTGCAGCCCGCGTCATCCAGCCAAAGGCATCGACGAAGCTGGCGAATTTAAAGGTCTTGGTGATGGCGTCGCGGCCCTCGACCACCTCCCATCCGGCGCTGAACAGCGGGTCCAGCAGCGGGCCACGGGTGGCTTCAGAAAGTTTCTCGGTCATTGTTGCTCCTCCACATGGGGTTTGCGGAACGGACCGTAGTCCGTCAGGATCTCGATCTCTTCCTCGATGGCGCCGCGTTCGGCGTCCAGATAGCGGGCAATTGCATCGGCAAAGCCGGGATCGCCCACCCAATGCAGGCTGTGGGTCTGCCGGGGCAGATAGCCGCGCGCCAGTTTATGTTCGCCCTGCGCGCCTGCTTCGACGGCCGTCAGACCACGCGCAATCGCGTGTTCAATAGCCTGATAGTAGCACAGTTCGAAGTGCAGACAGGGGTGGTGTTCGGTGCACCCCCAGTAGCGACCGTAAAGCGTCTCACGGCCTAGGAAATTCAGTGCACCGGCCACCGGTATCCCGTCGCGTTCGGCAAGAATCAGCAGCATGTCGTCGGCCATGGTGTCATGGGCGATGTCAAAGAACGCGCGGCTGAGATAGGGCGAGCCCCATTTGCGCGCGCCGGTGTCCTGATAGAAGGTCCAGAAGGCATCCCAGTGTTCGCGGCGCAGATCGCTGCCGTGGTAACAGCGGATCTCGCCGCCGAAGCCCTGCGCCTGAGCGCGTTCCTTGCGGATGGTCTTGCGTTTGCGCGACGCTAGCGCGGCGAGGAAATCGTCAAAGCTGCGGTAGCCGTCGTTCAGCCAGTGAAACTGCTGGGTGACCCGCGCCATCAGACCCATTTCGGCGCCCATGGCGGCCTCATCCTCGGTGCAGAAGGTGACATGCAGCGAGGAGACGCGGTTATTGGCGGCAAGCTGCACGGCGCCCTGTACCAGCGCGGACTGGCCCACGCCTTCATACCCGGGCCTGACCAGAAAGCGGCGGCCTGTCGCGGGGGTAAAGGGGGCCGCGATCTGAAGTTTGGGATAGTAATGCCCGCCCGCGCGTTCATAGGCATGGGCCCAGTTGTGGTCGAAGATATATTCGCCCTGGCTGTGGGATTTCACATACATAGGGGCGCAGGCAATCAGCAGGCCGTCGCGCCGCGCGGTCAGATACTGCGGCTGCCAGCCGGTGCCCCGCCCCACCGATCCGCTGTCCTCCAGCGCGGACAGGAACCGGTAGGTGGTAAAGGGGTCGAGCGGTGGGCCGCCATCAGCGGCCTCGGGACAGGCGCAGGCGTCCCATTCCGCAGCCTCCAGCTGCGACAGCGCAGCCAGCACTTCGATTTCGATCTGCGCCTGTTCCATTCAATGCCTCCGCGACAGACAGTATCTGTGTCCGTCGCGGACGGGTTCAACCCGGAATATCAGAAAGATAGCGCTCGAAGGTGACATTATGCGCAATTTTGCGTGCCTCGGTTTCCATCGCGGCAGAGGTCACCGTCCAGCACAGGATCGGCACACCCTGATCACGCAGCTGCGTGACGCGATCCCGGCCGAGGTCTTGCACCTCGTGACTGATGAAACTGGCTTCGACGCGGTCGAAATCGGGGATCGCGCGCAGGTGGTCGCAGGTCGGCGTGCTCAATTCGCGCCAGCTGACCGGATCATAGGCGCTGGTGGTCAGTCCGCGCGGCACCTCGGGCGCCAGCCGTGCCAGCTCTGCCACGGAATGCGGGTTGAAGGACATCAGGGCGACATCGCCCTTGTAGCCCTGCAACTGGCGCAGGGTGTCTGCCTCCAGCGCGCCGATGTTGGGGCCCATATCGCCGTCCTGATCCTTCAGCTCGATCAGCAGCGGCGCGCGGCCTGCCACCAGATCAAGGATCTCTGCCAGATCGGGGATACATTCACCGTCGCCGCCCTTGAGCGGGATCGCGCGCAGCTGATCGCGGGTGTGATCCGCCACCAGACCGGTGCCTTCGGCCAGCCGGTCCAGGGCGTAATCGTGAAACACCATGGCGCAGCCGTCCGAGGACAGCTGCAAATCCATTTCGATACCATAGCCAGCCTCGATCGCGGCGCGCATGGCGGCGCGGCTGTTTTCCGGGCGGCCATCGCGCACATCATGCAGCGCGCGATGGGTTATGGGCTGGCGCAGGAGTGCGGCAGGCAGGTCAGCTCTCATGAGATCTGGAACACGCCGTCGATTTCCACAGCGACCCCCAGCGGCAGCGAAGGCGAGCTGACGGCGGCACGGGCATGACGGCCGGCATCGCCCAGCACTTCGACCATCAGATCGGAAGCGCCGTTCACCACCTGCGGCTGATCGGTGAAACTGTCGGTGGAATTCACAAAGGCGCCGAGTTTGACGACGCGCTTCAGGCGATTGAGATCGCCATCACAGGCGGCTTTCAGCTGCGCCAGCAGCGCGATGGCACATTGGCGGGCGGCTTTCTGACCTGCGACCACATCCATGTCGGCGCCCAGTTTGCCGGTGATCAGCCCTTCGGGGCCGGCCGAGATCTGGCCGGAGATGTAGACCATATCGCCGACCACGACATAGGGGACGTAATTGGCAGCCGGGGCCGGTGCGCTCGGCAGCTGAATGCCCAGTTCTTTGAGTTTGGCTTCGATATCCATGGGTGCAGTCCTTTGCATCAGGTTTTGCGGAACGCTAACCGGGAAGCGGCAGGGCGGAAAGCAAAAAACCGCCCCGGGTGGGGCGGTTTTGCGACGTGTCTTCGGCTTCGCGCTGCTCGGCCCCGTCAGCTTTCCCTGAAGGCTTTGACGAAGTAGTCGGCAAGGGGTTTCACGAGATAGGCCAGCGGCGTGCGCTCGGCGGTCCGGATGTATCCTTCGACCGGCATACCGGGGATCAGCACCGTGCCCTCGGGCAGGGTTTCCAGCTGGCCGGGATCCAGTTCGATCTCGGTGCGGTAGTAGGAGAGCTTGCTCGCCTGATCCTCAAACGCATCGGCAGAGACCTGTTTCACCGTGCCGAAAAGTTCCGGCGTCAGGCGCTGATCCAGAGCCGGGAAGCGCAGGGTTACCGGCTGACCGACATAGATCTGATCGACATCGGTGGGGGCCACCTGCGCGGCAATCACCAGCGGCCTGTCCTGCGGCACCAGATAAAGCACCGGCTCCGCCGCCCGGATCACCGAGCGCGGCGTATGGACCTGCAGACCATAGACGATGCCGGAGACCGGTGCAGTGATATCGAGCCGCGCCAGACGTTCCTTCAGCGCGCGGCGGGTCTCGGCCAATTCCAGCTCCTGATAGCGCAGATCGCGCAGCCGGGTGATGGCCTGCTCGCGCTGCTGGGTGCCCAGTTTGAGGATTTCGATGTCGATTTCGGTGATGCGCCCCTCGGCCTGGGCCTCGGTGGCAATCAGCTCGCCCAGCGAACCTTGCAGGTCGGCCTCGGTCCGGCGCAGGTTCAGAACCGTGCCGGCCTGCGCCAGCCCGCGATCCAGCAGCGACTGCTGGTTTGCCAGCTCCTCCTCGATCAGCTCGAGCTGGGTGCGGCGCGAGGCCTGCTGCGCCAGAACGCCTTTGATCTGATCCTGTATCTGCGAGCGTCGTTTTTCCAGCTGGTCGATTTCGCGCGCCACCGAATCCTTGCGCGCCTGAAACAGGCGGAGCTGGCCCTGCATCAGATCGGCCACCTCTGGCCGGGTTTCGGCCAGTTCGGAAAGCTCGGCGTCGAACTCAACCGTCTCGGCGCTGTCCCGCTCGGCATCAAGGCGCGCGCGGCGTGCCATCAGTTCAAACAGCTGACCTTCGGTGATGACCAGTTGCGAGTGCAGCTCCTTGGCATCCAGCCGCAGCAGCACCGCGCCCTCGGCCACGGTGTCGCCCTCTTCCACCAGAATGTCCTGCACGATGCCGCCGTCGAGGTGCTGCACAACCTGCCGGTTGCGGTCGACCTCAATCCGGCCCGAGGCTACAATGGCACCGGCGATGGAGGTGGCGACCGACCAGGTCCCAAAGCCCCCGAGCAGGATCACAACGCCGAACAGGCCGATCAGCAGCGGACGGCGGGCGGACCAGGATGTGGCCCCGGTATCGGTCTGGTTCATCGCACACCTCCTGGCGCTGCCTGTTGAATGCTCTGGTGGTTCGAAACCATTTCCCGCAGGACCTTGTCCTTGGGGCCAAAGGCGGTCTGGATCCCCTGATCAATGACCAGCAAAAGGTCACATTCCTGAATGGCCGCCGGGCGATGGGCCATGATCAGCACCGATCTGCCATCGGCCTTGAGCTGTTTGATCGCCCGGTTGAGCGCCACCGACCCGTCGTTGTCGAGGTTCGAATTCGGCTCATCCAGAATGACGATCACCGGATCGTCATAAAGCGCGCGCGCCAAGGCGACGCGCTGCATCTGACCGCCGGAGAGCCGCCCGCCCCCAGCCGTGATCCGGGTGTCATAGCCATCGGGCAGATGCACGATCATATCATGGGCCGCAGCCTTTTTCGCGGCGGCGACGACTTTTTCGGAATCCGGGTTGGACGACAGCCGGGCGATGTTCTGGGCAATGGTGCCCTCGAACAGCTGCACGCGCTGCGGCAGGTAGCCGATGTTCTGGCCCAGCACCTCGGGGGCGTATTGCTCCAGCGAGGCGCCATCCAGCCGCACCGTGCCCGCCGCCGGGCGCCAGGCGCCGGTCAGTGCCCGCGCGAGGGTGGATTTGCCGGAGCCTGAGGGGCCGATCACGCCGATGGCCTGACCCGGCTGCACCCGGAAGCTGACATTGCGCAGCTGCGGACGGCTGTCCCCCGGCGGCACCACCGCCAGCGCCTGTACTTCGAGATTGGCGGAGGGTTTGGGCAATTCGGTGCGCTGCGGCTCTTCCGGGACTTTCTCCAGCAGCTCGGCGAGATTGCGCCAGCCCTTCAGCGCGCGCTGCACCATCGCCCATTGACCAAGCGCCAGTTCGATAGGCGCCAGCGCCCGGCCCATCAGGATCGAGCCTGCGATCATCGCGCCGGCGGTCACCTCGTTCTGCAGCACCAGATACGCGCCCAGACCCAGCATCGCCGATTGCAGGAACAGGCGCAGGGTTTTGGTCAATGTGGTGAAGCCGCCGCCAACGTCGCTGGCGGCGACACTGTCCACCAGTGCGGCATCGCGGCCCGCTTTCCAGCGCTGAAACGCGGCGCGGCGCATACCCATAGACTGGATCATCTCCGCTTCGGTGCGGATTTCCTCGGACATCAGATTGGCCCGGTGGCCGGAAATGCCCGCCTGCATCTGCGGGCGGCGCGACAGGAACTGGTTCAGCACCGCGATGGCGATGAGAACCGCACCACCGCCAAGCGCCAGCAGCCCGAGCCAGGGGTGGAACAGAGCGATGCCAAACAGGAAGATCGGCGTCCAGGGCAGATCGAATGCGGCACCGAGCACCGGCGAGGCGATCAGACGTTGCACCGATTCCAAATCGCTGAGACCGGTCTGCGCCACCGGATCCTGAGCCACCGCGGAACGGCGGATCATGGCATCAAACACGCGCTGGTCCAGCTCGGCCTGAAACCGCGCCCCGGCCCGCGACAGAATGCGACCGCGCGCATAATCCAGAATACCCATGGTGCCGTAGAGAAACACCACCAGCAGTGACAGCGCGATCAGCGTCGCCACCGACCGGCTGCCCAGCACCCGGTCATAGACCTGCATCATGTATAGCGGTCCCGTCAGCATCAGCATATTCACGAAGAAGCTGAAGATACCGACCGACCAATAGAGACCACGACTGCGGCGACGATGCGCCCGCAGCTCATCGAAGCCGGATTTATTAGTAGTTTTCGTCATGAGAGGTCTGCAATTCCCTGTCAATATGCCCTATGTATCAGCCACGCGCGCAGAAAACCGGACCACATATGTTCCAAATCTGCCACAACTGTGTAAACAAGCCCAGTCTCTGACTAGGCAGAGCTGAGAAACACCCTAAGTGGGTCCAACGCGCCCACAGCAGACAGATTGGACACCGAAGCGAATGACCTTCCCGCTGCGACCTTTTTTGATTATGGCCCTGGTAACTGTTACGTCGACACTGGCAGGCTGCGCAACCCAAGATAGTGTCTCGCGCGCGTCGGGTGAGGTGTTCGATCCTTACGAGAACACCAACCGGTCCATTCACAATTTCAACCGTGGTGTTGACCGCTTTGCCTTTCGCCCCGCTGCCAAGGGTTATGTCGCGATTGTGCCGCCGGATATGGTGACCAGTTTCAACAACTTTGCCGAGAACCTGTCGATGCCGGGTCAGGCGGTGAATGCGCTGTTGCAGGGCAATTTCAAGGAATCGGGCATCGCTGTATCGCGCTTTGTGATCAATACGATCTTTGGCATCGGCGGCCTTGGCGATCCGGCCTCTGACTTCAACGTGCCGCGTGTGGACACCAATTTCGGCGAAACGCTGCATGTCTGGGGTGTTGGCGAAGGCGCCTATGTCGAGCTGCCGTTCTTTGGCCCCTCCACCGCCCGCGACGGGGCTGGCATCGTGGTGGATTTCTTCACCAATCCGATCAGCTACGCTCGGCATAATCCAGCCGACAACATCGGCATCTATGCCGAGGTGGTGCGTCGTCTGGGGGATCGTGGCACATATTCCGACACCATCGACTCGATTTTGTATGAGAGCGCCGACAGCTACGCGCAGGCGCGGCTGATCTACCTTCAGAACCGCCGCTTCGAGTTGGGCGGCGATCAAAGTGAATACGAAGGGGTCTATGGCGATCCCTATTCAGATCCGTATGAGGACATCTATGCCGAGTAATTTTCTGACCCGCCGCAGTTTCCTGGCCACTGGCGTTGCCTTTCTCGGGCTGGCCGCCCTGCCCGGTAAAGTGCTTGCCCTGAGTGAAGCCGCCGCGCGCAGCCTTGTCGGCAGCGTCGTTGGCGACATCAACAAGGTCATCGCCTCCGGCAAGTCCGAAGGCGCGATGATCCGTGATTTCGAGAAGATTTTCGTGCGCTATGCGGATGTGAACATCATGGCACGCTATGCGCTGGGTGTGGATGCCCGCCGCGCCTCGGGCGCGCAGATGAACGCTTTTGCCGATGCGTTCCAGGGCTATATCTCCCGCAAATACGGCAAGCGGTTCCGCGAGTTCATCGGCGGTTCGGTCGAGGTGCAATCCGCGCGCAAGATCAAGGCGGGTTATGAGATCAAATCGCTGGCCAAGCTGAAAGGTCAGGCCCCGTTTGAGGTGACCTTCCTCGTGTCCGATAAATCCGGTCGCGACAAATTCTACAACATGTTCATCGAAGGCGTGAACCTGCTGTTGACCGAACGCACCGAGATCGGGGCCATCCTTGACCGCAACAAGGGTGATATCAACAAGCTGATCGCCGAGCTGAAGCGGCTGAGCTGAGTTCAGCCACCGCAGCGTCAGACAGATCACGAAGAAGGGGCCCGGCGGCCCCTTTTTCTATTTCAGGATTGCAGTTTGTGCGCCGCGCCCGGTCAGCGCGCATAAGGTCGCGCGATGATCCCCAGCGCGGTGCGACACCAAACGGGGCTACCGGCGGTCACCAAACGGAGTGACTGACCGCCGACGACCGCGCCGGAACGCTGCACGGTGACAGCGCAGAGACATGCGGGACATAAGACCCATATTGGCCCGGCTTGGTCCGGCATGATGCGCTATCGGTTGCCGAAGATGTCACGCAGCAGACCGTCCACCGCGCGCCCCAGTTCCTGCCCGACGTTGGGCCGCTGGCGACGCTGTGGCTGCGGTTGTGGCGGTGGTGCGATGGGCTGCGGTGCGATCATCGGCAGCGGTTTGGGTGTCAGACCGTCATGCACCCGCACCATGACCTCGCGCCAGATATCGGCGGGCAGACCGCCACCGGTCACGCCGGAGAGCGGCGTGTTGTCATCATAACCCATCCAGACGCCCGCGACATAATCGGCAGTGAAGCCCACAAACCAGGCATCACGGGCCGCCTGTGTCGTGCCGGTCTTGCCGGCCGCCTGCCAGCCGGGGATCTGCGCCCGCCGACCGCTGCCCTGCGACACCACCTGTTCCATCATCCAGATCAGTTCCCGCGCCGCCTTGGTCTGGATCACCCGCTCGCCCAGACCGCCGCTGGCGCCCATCAGAGGGGTGTTGTCGCCAATGATCGTCAGCTCCGTCACGCCATATGGGGTCACCGAGGAGCCACCATTGAGAATGCCCGCATAGGCTCCGGTCATATCAAGCAGCGTGCTTTCGGAGGCACCCAGCGCCAGCGCCGGGCCGGCGGCCAGTTCACTGTCCAGTCCGAAATCACCGGCCACGCGACGCACCAGATCGCGGCCCACCGCCTCGGACACTTTTACAGCCGGGACGTTCAGCGAATCCCGCAGGGCCTGCGCCAGGGTGACCTCGCCATAGAATTTCCGCGTATAGTTCTTTGGGCACCACTGGCCGGACCCCGGAACATCAAGGCAATATTGCGCGTCCAGCACCCGGTCGAGCGGCGAATACCCCAGCTCAAGCGCCGTGGCATAGACAAAGGGTTTGAAGGCCGAGCCGGTCTGACGCTTGGCCTGGGTCGCGCGGTTGAACACACCGGAGACACGGGATTTGCGCCCACCCACCATGGCCCGGACCGCGCCATCCGCGCTCATCACCACAATGGCGGCCTGCGCCTTGGAGCCTTCGCGGACCTTGGTGTCAAAGACATGGTTCAGCGCATCTTCGGCTGCGCGTTGCAGGCGCTGGTCGATGGTGGTGCGGATCACCACATCCTCGGTTGTCTCATTGCCAAAGAAATCCGGGATGGTGTCCATCACCCAATCGGCGAAATAGCCACCGGCGCGGGCGGCGGCGGCCTCGCTCAGGACCGCAGGGGTATTCTGCGCCGCGCGCATTTCAGCGGTGGTCAGATACCCCTGCTCCTGCATCAGGCGCAGCACGGTGGCGGCGCGATCCTGCGAGCGTTGCAGGTTATTGGTCGGTGCCAGCGTTGAAGGGGCTGTCAGCAGACCCGCCAGCATCGCCGCCTCTGCGGCATCCACCTGATTGGCGGATTTGCCGAAATAGCGCTGCGCTGCGGCCTCGGCCCCATAGGCGCCACCGCCCAGATAGGCGCGGTTCATATAGATCGAGAGGATTTCATCCTTGGTGTATTTGGCCTCCATCGCCATCGCGAAGATGGCTTCCTTGGCCTTGCGCCACAGCGACCCCTGGCGGCAGTCGCGTTCATAGGCGCGCTCGCTCTCCCATTCGGTCGGATCATAGACCACGCCGAGGCACAGCAGCTTGGCGGTCTGCTGCGTGATGGTGGAGCCGCCATGGCCGGACAGCGGGCCGCGCCCTTCGCTCAGGTTGATGCGGACAGCGCTGGCAACGCCGCGCGGCGATACACCGAAGTGGCGGTAGAACCGTTTATCCTCTGTCGCGACGATGGCGTTCTTCAGGTAGGGCGAGACGGTTTCGCTGGTGACCACGCCGCCGAATTGATCCCCCCGCCAGGCAAAGACCTCGCCGTTGCGATCGGTGAGCGTGACAGAGCCGCGCGCGCGCCCGTCCAACAGTTCAGCAACCTCGGGCAGTTTCATGTAGTGGTAGCCCACCGCCAGCGCCACCAGCGCGGTCGAGATCATGCCGATCCGCCAGGCAAATCCCCAGGCCAGCCGGAACGCCCAGCGAAATGGTGCCAGCAGCAGCGCGAGGATCTTGCCCAGCAGGGTCTTTGGTTTCTGCGGTTTGCGCGGGCCTCTGCCGCCGCCCCCGGTGCCACCCGTTTTGCGACCGCCGCCGAACAGGCCAAGCCAGCCCGATTTACGCGGCCTTGCGGTTGATTTCGGCCGTGGTTTGGCCTTGCGCGCGGGCGCTTTGCCCTGCGTGCCGCGCCCCGCTGTCGCGTAGCGCTTGTCTGCGACCAGAGGTCGGCGCCGCGGTCCTTGTGCCATCTTCCAGATCCTGCCCGGTTTGCCCGTTTTGCGGACCATACCGTGTCTGCGACGGTTTGTTGAGGGGCAGTTTCACGACATTTCCCCTCTGAAAGCCGGGTGTTTTTTAGGCGGACTGGCAAAAGATCGCCTATTTTTTAGCCGTCCCGCCGCAACCGCCCTCAAAACCCGGCCCCGAACGTTCCACCGACTCGGCTCTGCGGATTTGCTGCACCTGCAAACAGTTCAGGCGCTGTCACCACGCGCCGCCATCATCACAGGGGGTCGGGCATGAAAATGATCATAGCAACCATCAAGCCGTTCAAGCTGGAGGAGGTCCGCGAGGCGCTGACATCCATCGGCGTGTCCGGGCTGATGGTCACGGAAATCAAGGGGTTCGGCGCCCAGTCCGGCCATACGGAGATCTATCGTGGGGCGGAATATGAGGTGAATTTCGTGCCCAAGATGCGGCTGGATCTGGTGGTGCCCTCCGGGCTGGCCGATCAGGTCGTCGACACCATCACCCAGACCGCCCGCACCGGCAAGATCGGTGACGGCAAGATTTTTGTTCTCGACGTTGAGCAGGCGATCCGCGTGCGCACCGGCGAAACCAATCACGACGCGCTGTGAAAACGCGCAAAGGAAGGAAATCAGTTATGCGTAAATCAACCCTTTCCCTTGCAGCGGTGGCGACGCTGGCCCTGCCCGGCCTCGCCCTCGCCCAGGAGACCGCCGCTGCGGCCCCGGCGCCCGGAGCGGCAGCCACCGACACGGTGTTTATCCTCAACTCGCTGCTGTTTCTGGTCGGCGGCTTCCTCGTGTTCTGGATGGCGGCCGGTTTTGCCATGCTGGAAGCGGGTCTGGTGCGGTCGAAGAACGTCACCATGCAGCTGACAAAAAACGTTGCGCTGTTCTCTCTGGCGGCCATCTTCTATTACCTGATCGGCTATAACCTGATGTATCCGCTGGGCACCTGGTCGATTGAGGGCGTCCTCTCCGGTGTCTGGGGTCCAGGCGTTCTGGAGGCGGTGGGCATCACCGCCGAGCAGGCGGATGATTACTCCTATGCCTCCACCGGATCGGATTTCTTCTTCCAGCTGATGTTCTGTGCAACCACGGCCTCCATTGTCTCCGGCACCCTCGCCGAGCGCGTGAAACTCTGGCCCTTCCTCGCCTTTACCATCGTGCTGACCGCAGTGATCTACCCGCTGCAGGCCAGCTGGAAATGGGGCGGCGGCTTCCTGGACGAGATGGGGTTCCTCGACTTTGCAGGCTCCACCGTGGTGCATTCCGTTGGGGGCTGGGCGGCTCTGACCGGCGCGCTGATCCTTGGCCCGCGCATTGGCAAGTACAAGAACGGCAAGACCGTCCCGATGCCCGGATCCAACCTGGCGCTGGCCACCCTTGGGACGTTCATCCTGTGGCTGGGCTGGTTCGGCTTTAACGGTGGCTCGCAGCTGGCGATGGGCACTGTCGGGGATGTCGCGGACGTGAGCCGGATCTTTGCCAATACCAACGCAGCCGCAGCTGGCGGCGCCGTGGCCGCGCTGATCCTGACGCAGCTGCTGTTCAAGAAGCCCGATCTTACCATGATCCTGAACGGCGCGCTGGCGGGTCTGGTGTCGATCACCGCAGAACCGCTGACGCCCGGTCTGGGCATGGCAACGCTGATCGGGGCTGCTGGCGGCATCATCGTGGTCTTTGTGGTGCCACTGCTGGACAAGCTGAAAATCGACGATGTGGTCGGCGCCATCCCGGTTCACCTGGTGGCCGGTATCTGGGGCACCATCGCGGTTGTGCTGACCAACCCCGAAGCCAGCCTGATCACACAGCTGACCGGGATCGTGGTTGTCGCGCTCTTCGTCATTATCTCTTCCGCCGTGGTCTGGCTGATCCTGCGGGCGGTGACCGGTATCCGGGTTGGCGAAGAGGACGAAGTCAACGGTCTGGACATGGCGGAACTGGGTATGGAAGCCTATCCCGAATTTTCCCCCAGCTGATCCGAACCCGGCTTGACACTGAACGCGGTTCCCGGTGCCTCCGGGGGCCGCGTTTTCATTTGGGTGCCCCCCCGAGCCGCAGCCATAAGTCTTTGAAGGCTTTTGCCCAGACGAATTGAGAAAGTCTGGTGAGCCGTCGCAAAACGCCCCGCCGAAGCGGGGCGTGATCATCGGTTCTGACAGCCTGAATCAGACAGGCGGGATCAGCCAGGCAGGATCAGACGCCAGCGTCGACAATCGCCCGGGCGAGGATCGGCACCGTCTGGGTGTTCAGACCTGCGATATTCATGCGGCTGTCGCCGACCATGTAGATGCCGCTGTCGGCGCGCATCTTCTCGACCATTTCAGGCGTGGTGCCGAGCAGTGAGAACATGCCGCGATGCTGGGCCAGGAAGGCAAAGCGGTCAGACCCGGTCAGGCGCTGCAGCTCATCCGCGAGCTGCTGGCGGAGTTTCAGCATGCCAAGGCGGGTCTCTTCCAGTTCCGCCGCCCAATCGGCGCGCAGCGCGTCGTCATTCAGGATCATGGTCACCAGACGCGCGCCATGATCCGGCGGGAAGGAATAGTTCTGCCGGTTCAGGAACGCCAGCGTGCCCTGGTTCAGCCCCTGTGCGCCTGCATCCTGCGATACTGCCATCAGCAGGCCGGTGCGTTCGCGGTAGATGCCGAAGTTCTTTGAACAGCTGGCCGCGATCAGACATTCCGGCGTGCTGGCCGCCACGTAGCGCACGCCCTGCGCGTCCTCTTCCAGACCATCGCCAAAGCCCTGATAGGCAATGTCGATCATCGGAATGAGACCGCGTTCGTTCAGCAGCGCCACCACTTCCTGCCACTGCACGATGTTGAGGTTGGCACCGGTCGGGTTGTGGCAGCAGCCATGCAGCAGCACCACGTCGCCTTTGTTGGCGGTTTTCAGATCTTCAATCATGCCATCGAAATCAACGCCGCAGGTCTCGCGGTCGAAATAGCGATAGGCGACGGTTTCGATGTGCAGATAGTTCAGGATCGAGATGTGGTTTGGCCAGGTCGGGTTCGACACGAACACCCGCGCGCCCGGGTTGGCCATCTTGATCAGCTCAAACGCCTGACGCACGGCACCGGTGCCACCGGGGGTGGCGGCTGCCGCGACATTGCCCCGCTCGACGCTATCCGCAAGGATCAGCTTGATCATCGCGTCGGAATAGGCCGGATCACCGGCCAGGCCGACGTAGGATTTGGAGGTCTGCTCTTCCCACAGTTTATGTTCTGCCGCCTTGATGGCGCGCATCACCGGGGTCACCCCTTCGGCGTTCTTGTAGACGCCGACGCCAAGGTCGATCTTGTCATCGCGCGGGTCGTCGCGATACGTCTGCATCAGCATCAGGATCTTGTCCGCCGGCTGGGGTTTCAGGGTTTCGAACATCAGGTCTCTCCGGTTGCAACGGGAAGGGTTGGGAAGGCGCCCCACTCAGTCCAGGAGCCGTCATAAAGCGAATGATCGGTCTTGCCGATCCGCTCCATGGCGAGGCTGAGGACTGCGGCGGTCACGCCTGACCCACAGGTGGTGATGGCAGGCTTGCTGAGATCGACACCAGCCCGTTCAAAGGCGGCACGCAGCGCGTCCGGCGCTTTCATCGTCTGGTCAGCGTTCAGCAGTTCGGTATAGGGCAGGTTCTTGGAGCCGGGGATATGACCCGACCGCAGACCTTCGCGGGGTTCGGCAACCGTGCCCTGAAACCGCGCGGCCGCACGGGCGTCGATGATCTCGTGATCGCCAAGCTTGGCGGCGGAGGACACTTGCGTCACATCACGCAGCAGATGGTTCTGTACCCGCACGGTCATATGGCGGTCGCGGATGACCGGCGGCAGATCTTCGACCGGGTTGCCCTCGGCCTGCCATTTCGGCAGACCACCGTCCAGCACCGCAACATTGGTCTGCCCCATCAGGCGGAACAGCCACCACACCCGCGCCGCCGACCGCAGCCCAGTGCCGTCATAGACCACAACCTGATGGCCGTCACCAACCCCCATCGCGCGCAGGCGGGACATGAATTTCTCCACCGGGGGAACCATATGCGGCAGCTCGGAGCGATTGTCGGCGATATCGTCGATATCAAAGAAGCGCGCGCCGGGAATATGAGCTGCGTCATACTCCGCCTTGGCGTCTCGCCCTTCGTGCGGCATGTACCACGAGGCATCAAGGAGCCGCAGATCAGGGTCCTTCAGATGCGCAGCAAGCCAGTCTGTCGACACAAGCGTTTTAGGATCATCCAACGTTACCGCCTCCCCTCATATGTGCTGAGGCATCCGTACAACCGCGCGGACAGAGTCGCAAGGGAGGCCAGGCCTGCAGCGCAACAATCTGTCCCACCGGGCCGGATCGGAGGCGCTGCGCCGGGCATCTGCACTCCCTGTCAGCGGACAACCCGCAGCCGAGGGCGCGCGGATTCGGTGGCAGGTTGTGACCGAGGGGCCGGATCCGCCTTGCCCGCCGGGAAGCGATGGGCAAAGGACAGCGCCGCGCGGATCACATGCGGGTCCATCCAGCCGCCGGTCAGATCGGCCACGGCGTCGCGGGCCGCTGGGGTGTTGTCGCGGCGCATGTGATGCAGCATCCGCAGACAGGCCGCTTCATCCGCGGTGACACTGGCTCGGGTCGAGAGGGTCAGCGCGTCATGCCCCTGATAAAGCTCGCCGCGCAGGTCATGCAGGCAGCGCACCACCTTGAACAGCGCATGCGCGACCCCCAGGCCAAAACTCTCACCCCAGCGCTCAGCCGCGCTGCAACAGGCGTGCTGCCAGGCCTGGCTCTGCGGCTCTCGCAGGCAGGTGGTGAAATGGCGCAGCTGTGGCACCAGCGCGACCTCAAACGGATCAAGCCCCAGTTCCGCAAGCGCGGTTTCTGCGGGCATAGTTGGCATGTCAGCGGCGGGCGCAGGGGTCAGAGGTCGCGAATCAGAAAGGGCCTCAGGCATCGGCATCATCCTTGTCACAGGGAGGAAAACAGAAGATGCCGGGCCTGACCGAGGGATGTGTCTGCTGGGTTGGGCTTATCTGACTTATTTAGTCAGTTATTGCAATGGCCGCGCGTCACCCGGTGCCACTGCCGGGCAGGATAGGGTGGCCGGGAAGCGACGGTCGTAGGTCCGGCGCAGGCCCGGCGGCAGATCCAGACTTGGCCCTGTCCCACCGCAGCTGCAATGCGTCGCACTCAGCTGTGGTCTTTCAGCAGGCGTTGCTTCTGGCGCGACCAATCGCGTTTGGCCTCGGTCTCGCGCTTGTCGTGGTTCTTCTTGCCCTTGGCGATGCCGATCTTCACCTTAGCCAGACCGCGATGGTTGAAATACATCACCAGCGGCACCAAGGTCATCCCCTTGCGCTGGGTTGCATTCCAAAGGTTCGACAACTCCTTGCGCGACACCAGCAGCTTGCGGCGACGACGCTCCTCATGCTTGAACATCTTCGCCTGCTCGTAAGGCGCGATATAGGAGTTCACCAACCAGAGTTCGCCATCATCCACCGTCGCGTAGCTCTCGGCGATATTGGTACCGCCGGCGCGCAGGGATTTGACCTCGGATCCTTCCAGCAGGATCCCGCATTCCAGATCGTCCTCAATCGCATAGTCAAACCGCGCGCGGCGGTTCTCTGCGATCACTTTGTAATTCGGGTCTGATTTTTGCTTGGCCATGGGCGCAGATGTAAGCTGCCGGGGGGAGAGGTGCAAGATGGTGATGCAGCGGAGGATTGGCCCCCGCCCCACCGACCGGTTTCAGGTAGGCTGACGGCGACGGCTGCGCATCAGGGTAAAGCCGCCACTGATCACGATGACCGCGCTGCCCATCAGGGTCCAGAGGTCGGGGCGCTCGTGGAAGACCACCACCCCAAGCACCATGGCAAACACCAGCCGGGTGTAGCGGAAGGGAGCGATGACCGAAATCTCGCCGCTCCGCATGGCGCCGGTCAGGGCGTGATAGGCCACCACCCCCACCACGGTTGCAGCCACCAGACCGGCCCCGGTGGCGAGATCCGGCATCACCATCGGCGCGCCAAAGGGCTGCGCCAAGACCCCCGCGACGATCAGCATGGCAAATCCGACCAGCCCGAGATGCGCGTTCGACAGCCCGGCCGGAGCCGCGCGGGTGGCCAGATCGCGGCCTGCAAAGCCAAGCGTTCCCGCCACCGCAAAGAGCGAGGCCAGCTCAAACCCGCTGGCCCCCGGGCGCAGGATCATCAAGACGCCGACAAAACCCGCCGCAATCGCCAGCCAGCGGCGCAGGCCCACATGCTCGTTAAAGAAGACCACCGCGCCGGCAGCAACCACCAGCGGCGTCGCCTGCAGGATTGCGGAGGCCGAAGAAAGCGGCGTCAGCGCAATTGCCAGCGTGTAGCACAGCCGCCCTGCAACCTCGGCGACAGAGCGCAGCACAAGCGCGCGCGTGTAGAACACCGGGGTCCACAGGCGGTGCCCCTGTGCACGCGCCATGATGGCAAAGATCACCATGCCCCCGGCCCCGAACAGGATCAGGATCTGCCCGACCGGCAGGCTTCGGGCCGCGGATTTGATGAACATATCCTCCAGCGCAAAGGCGGCCATAGCGAGCACCATCAGGAGACTGCCGCGCAGAGTGTACATGGATCAGATCGCTTTCGTAATAAGGCCGGTGGAAAACTCTCCGGCAATAGGTCAATGGAAACAGGGGCAAGACGCGCGCACCCCGGAGGGTTTGGCGCCTCGTCATCAATGCCACCAGCATTAGGCATCCTCTGCCCCGGCGACAAGCCGCGCCGCTGCGGCCAATTGATCCGGCTGCCGCTAGCCGCGAGAGGCCACGCGGCGGTAGTGGTGCATGTTCAAGAACGCAGCACCGCTGTCGCCACAGCGATAGCCGTGTGGCTGATCCGCCGCAAAGCGCAGCCCCTGCCCGGTATCCAGCGCCACCCAATCGTCGCCCCGCAACACCTCCATCGCGCCCTCCAGCACGAAGACCTCTTCAGTCACGCCGCTGTCGTGGGGCTGGGACAGGTGGCATTGGCCGGGACGCAGGCTCACGTGAAAGGTCTCGGCCGCAAGCGCGGGATCAAAGGGAAACACCATCTTCACCGCGATCGAACCGGGAAACTGGACCGAGCGGAACACCCGCTCGCCGCTGGCGGCCAGATCCGGGGCTGCCGCCTCGCCGATCAGCGCGCTGAGCGGCAGATGAAACCCCTTGGCAATTTTCCACAGGGTGGCAATCGTCGGGCTTGATTCGCCGCGCTCGATCTGGCCCAGCATCGCCTTGCTGACGCCGGTGACCTCGGCAGCCCGTGACAGGCTTAGCCCTGCGCCCTGGCGAATGTCCCGCAAATTCAGAGTGATGCTATCTTCGCTCATGCCTGCTGCCCGTTGCTGGTCCGCCCGATGCGGATTGGTTCATGCCGCGCTTCAAAAACCTCTTGTGCGTTATAACGCACAAACGCTACTGTGCGCTATAACGCACAGCCCTGCGATCTCTAGCGGATCCGCCAGCTCAGGAAAACCAGGATGCTCAGCTCCTTGAAACTGTCGCATAGTGTTGCCGTGCTGCTGGGCTACACCGGATCTGTCGTGATCATCGCTCAGGCCAGCGGCGCCCCCGGCGCCAATCTGGCGCAGGCCGACAGCTGGATTCCGGTCTTGGTTATGGGCATGGGTGTGGGCATGGGGCTCAACAGCCTCGGCCTGTCGCTGATGTCCCGGATGCCGATCCTGACCGCCCGGTTCGCTACTCCGCCCCGCCAAAGCCTGCGAAAACCGGCAGAAACCACCAGATAATTACCGAAGACCGCCCCGACATGTTGCCTTTGTTGCGTAAATCGTGTCCCTGAGGGGCAAAGACAAGGGAACCAGCCAGATGCCAATGTACCGATCCAGAACTTCCACCCATGGCCGCAATATGGCGGGCGCACGCGGATTGTGGCGCGCCACAGGGATGAAGGACGATGATTTCGGCAAGCCGATTATCGCCATCGTCAACTCCTTTACCCAGTTCGTACCCGGCCACGTCCACCTCAAGGATCTGGGCCAGATGGTCGCCCGCGAGGTCGAGGCGGCCGGCGGCGTCGCCAAGGAGTTCAACACCATCGCGGTGGATGACGGTATCGCCATGGGCCATGACGGGATGCTCTACTCGCTGCCCTCGCGCGAGGTGATCGCGGATTCCGTCGAATATATGGTCAACGCCCATTGCGCCGACGCCATGGTCTGCATCTCCAACTGCGACAAGATCACTCCCGGCATGCTGATGGCAGCGATGCGGCTGAATATCCCGGCGATCTTCGTTTCCGGTGGACCGATGGAAGCGGGCAAGATCGACATTGCCGATCTCGACGCCAAGAAGATCGACCTCGTCGATGCGATGGTTGCGGCGGCCAACGAGAACCTCACCGATGAGCAGGTGCAGCATATCGAGGAAAACGCCTGCCCCACCTGCGGCTCCTGCTCCGGGATGTTCACCGCCAACTCGATGAACTGTCTGGCCGAGGCGCTGGGTCTGGCGCTGCCGGGCAATGGCTCGACACTGGCCACCCACGCCGACCGCAAACACCTGTTCCTTGAGGCGGGCCGCAAGATCGTCGACATCACCAAGCGCCACTACGTGGGCGAGGAGAAAGGCCTGCTGCCGCGCGAAATCGCCACCTTTGATGCGTTTGAAAACGCCATGAGCCTCGATATCGCCATGGGCGGGTCGACCAATACGGTGCTGCACCTCTTGGCCATCGCCAATGAAGGCAAGGTCGATTTCACCATGACCGATATGGACCGCCTGTCGCGCAAGGTGCCGTGCCTGTGCAAGGTCGCACCGAACACCGAAAACGTTCATATGGAAGACGTCCACCGCGCCGGTGGCATCTTCTCCATCCTGGGTGAACTCAGCCGCGCGGGACTGTTGCATGACCATTGCGCCACCGTCCACTCCAGCTCCATGGGCGAGGCAATCGCCAAATGGGACATCAAGGTTGCCAACAACCCCGAGGCCGAAGAGCTGTTCAAGGCCGCCCCCGGCGGCGTGCGCACCACCGAAGCGTTTTCGCAGTCCAACCGCTACAAGGAGCTGGACACCGACCGTGCAGGCGGGGTGATCCGCTCCAAGGAACATGCCTTCAGCCAGGACGGCGGTCTGGCGGTGCTGTTTGGCAATATCGCCCGCGACGGCTGCATCGTGAAAACCGCAGGGGTGGATGAAAACATCCTGAAATTCACCGGTTCGGCCTATGTCTGCGAAAGTCAGGATCAGGCGGTGAACGACATCCTGACCGGCAAGGTCAAGGAAGGCGACGTGGTGGTGATCCGCTATGAGGGCCCGCGCGGCGGTCCGGGGATGCAGGAAATGCTCTACCCGACCTCCTATCTGAAATCAAAAGGGCTGGGCAAAGCCTGCGCGCTTCTGACCGACGGGCGTTTTTCCGGCGGCACCTCCGGGCTGTCGATCGGCCATGTCTCGCCTGAGGCAGCTGAAGGCGGCACCATCGGCCTGGTTCACCAGGGCGACACCATCGAGATCGACATCCCCAACCGCTCCATCCACCTGGCGGTCTCCGACGAGGAGCTGGCGACACGGCGCGCCGCCCAGGACGCAGCAGGCTGGAAACCGGTGAAGCCGCGCAAGCGCAAGGTCTCCACCGCGCTCAAGGCCTATGCCCTGCTGGCCACCTCCGCCGCAAAAGGCGCCGTGCGCGCCCTGCCCGACGACGAATAATCAGCGCTGTCAGTTAGTCGGCTTTTGAAGACCCCGGCATCTTGGATGTCGGGGCTTTTTCTTTCATAGAGATCCAGCCCTACTCGACCCACCGCGGCACCGCAGGAGATCCGACATGACCATTTGGCGCCCGGCCCAGTCCATTCGCGTGAAAACCATTGGTCTGCCCTGGCGCGATGGCCGTTTCCTCGCGGCGGAGGTGCCCGATGACAGCGGCCGGACCAAAGGCGTCCGCCCCTTGGGTGGCACCGTTGAATTTGGTGAAACCTGGCAACAGGCGCTGCGACGGGAGTTTCAGGAGGAGCTCGCTGTGGAAATCACCATCATCGGCGCGCCGGTGGTGCTGGAAAACATCTATCGGCACGAAGGCCAGACCGGCCATGAAATCATCTTCGCCGCGCAGATCACCTGGCCAGAGACCCGGCATCTGGCAGGCGATACGATTGAGTTCTACGAAGACAACGGCCTGAAATCTATTGCCAGATGGGTGCATCCCGATGCGCTGGAGACTGGCGGGATTGAGTTGTTTCCAACCGGATTGCAAGCCCAGCTGCAAGATCTGGGGTCCCCGACCCGCGCATAAGGCACAAAACCCCTCACCTTTCCCGAAATACTCCCGCCGGAGGCGCGCCGCGCCAGCGGCGCCACGCCCAACCGGGACAAGATCATGTCAATGATTGCAGCCCGGGCGGGAGCTGATGCTCGGGTGTGACCTACTCGCCCAGTTTGGCATGCACCTCATCGAGGTCGATCTCGCCGATGGGCATCTTGTTGGCGGGGTTTTCAAAATCGTATTTGAACACCTCGAAATCGCGCTTGTAGATCTCATAGACCAGATGCATCGACAGATCGTCAAAGTACTCCTCGACCGGATGCGCCCGCTTGGGACCGTGACCTTCGCTTTCGTTGAAGCGCGGGATCTGCGCCAGATCGACCCGATGCGGCGTCTCGATGGCGTCCAGTACATCCTGCATGCCCTCATTGAAGGCTTCGGTCCAGATCACCTTGTCGTAGCGCCCGCCGTTGCAGATGAAGGTGGAAACATGGCCCGAGGTTGCGGACCAGTGGATATCGGGATCCATCGGGCGGCGAAACTTCACCGTGTCGCGGACAAACAGCAGGAAACGGCGAAAGCTCTTGATCTGGTCAAAGGGCTGCTTGCCATCGTCACCGCCCACTTCGATCCCGTAGTCATAGGTGAGCCGCGGCACCAGATTGCCCCGGTAGCGTTTGCCATTGCGCTGGATGCCGCAAATCTTGTCGAAGAAGGAACTCAGCACGCGCGTGTAAGGGTTGCGCACGCAGGTGAACGCATAGGATTTCTGCGACTGCACATTGCCGGTAATCAGCGGCTGGCTGTCCGGCAGAGCCCATTTATGCAGCCCGCTGGTGGCATCATGGATATCGCCATCGAAGAACCGGCCATGATCTGAGTAATACATGATCTGACCAATGGTCGAGCAGGCACATTTGGGCACCACGCGGTAGACCACGCTTTCGCTCTCTGTCATCCAAGTGCCCGGAAATCCCATTCTTGCTCTCCCAGTCCGATGCGCTGCAATAGGCGCCATCTGCCAGCCTAGTCGTTAAAAGCTAAATAATGCGGTTTATTCAGTGAGAATTCGTCAGTATCAAGGAAACAATCAATCAAAATAAGACCCCGGGGCGTCGTCATGGCAAAAATCGCATATGTTCTGCTGTGCCATAAGGACCCAGAGGCGATTATCCAGCAGGCAGAGCAACTGACTGCCGCCGGGGATTACATGGCGATCCACTTCGATGGCCGGTCTCCTGCGCGTGATTTCCAGCAAATCCGAGCCGCGCTGAAGGACAACCCGAATGTCTGCTTTGCCCGCAAGCGGGTCAAATGCGGCTGGGGCGAATGGTCTCTGGTTCAGGCGACGCTCCACGCGCTTGAAAGCGCCGTCGCCACCTTCCCTCGGGCGACGCATTTCTACATGGTGTCCGGCGACTGCATGGCGATCAAGACGGCCGAATACGCGCGCCAGCTGCTGGACGCGCAGGATTGCGATTACATCGAGAGCTTCGATTTTTTTGAAAGCGACTGGATCAAGACCGGCATGAAGGAAGACCGGCTGATCTATCGCCATATCTTCAACGAACGCAGGAACAAACGCCTCTTTGATCTGAGCCACATGGTGCAGAAACGGCTGGGCCTGACGCGCGTCCTGCCCGAGGATATGCAGATCCAGATAGGCAGCCAGTGGTGGTGCCTGCGCCGCCGCACCGTGGAATGGATCCTGGCGTTCCTGAAGGACCGCCGCGATGTGCTGCGGTTCTTTCGCACCACCTGGATCCCGGATGAGACCTTCTTTCAGACCCTGGTGCGCCATCTGGTTCCCGCCAGGGAGATCGAGAGCCGCACGCTGACATTGCTGATGTTCTCTGACTACGGAATGCCGGTCCAGTTCTACAACGACCATTACGACATGCTAATGGGGCAGGATTTTCTCTTTGCCCGCAAGATCAGCCCCGAGGCACAGGAGCTGAAATCCCGGCTCGGCGCGCTTTATGCCGCACAGGGGGTTGAGTTTCAGATCTCCAACGAGGGTCGTAACCTCTATGAGTTTCTGACCAAACGCGGACGCAACGGGCTGCGCTTTGCCCCCCGTTTCTGGGAAACCGAAAGCACGCTCGGGCGCAACCGCGAATTGCTGATCATCACCTGCAAGAAATGGCATGTGGCCAAACGCCTGATCGAGCGGCTGCGTGAGGTCAGCAACATCCCGGCGCTCGCCTATCTGTTTGACGAAGAAGGCACCGAGATGCCCGACCTCGGCGGTATCGAGGCGACGTTATGGAAACGCACCCGCCACCGCCGCGCGCTGGTTCGGATGCTGTTTGACTATTATGAGACCGACCGGCTGGTGATCTGCCTTGACCCTTCGGCATTGGAGCTGATGCAGGATTTCTGCGCGGACCGGGCCGTGACACGTCTGCTACAGATCGAATGCAACCTGAGCGACGATTATCTCACCGGTCATGCCGAACGCATTGGTCTGGCCGGTCAACAAACCTCAGCCGCCGCACTGGAGCGGCTGCTGCCGACGATCCGCAACGATATCCAGCATGAATCCGACCGCATCCGCGATGTGGGATTTGATCACCTCAGCCTGATCCGCGAAAGCGACAGTGACGAGCAGATCGCCGAACAGCTGATGCCGTTTCTGGCGCTGGACCATGACGCCGCATTGAGCCTTGCCCGGACCGAGCACCTGTTCTCTGACTAGGGGGCCATCTGGGGCTGCGCAGTCGGCGGCCCCGCTTGTCCTGCGCTATTTCTGCTTCCAGCTGTCCAGCCAGCGGCGCAACCGGCCACGGCGTTCCGACAGCGCATCGCCGGCAGCATAAAGGCTGTCTTCGACATTCTCGACCATCGGGTCGATGCGCGCCCGGCGGAAACGGCGCCAGCGCACATATATCGCCCAGACCACCGCTGCCAGCAGCGTGAGGAAGATGATGTTGAACCAGTTCACCTGGGTATGATCCGGGCCGTCAACCGGTTTGACCGCAACCGCGTTGGGAAAGATCGACAGGAATTCATTGCGCCAGCCATAGTGGCGGACCAGCACCCACTGCGGGTCTGATTTGGTGGACGCGAGATCGGTCAGCTCGGCCTGAAGATTGGAGCTGTCCAGCTTGAAATACGGCGGCCAGCCCCAGCCGGTGTCCTCGTTGCGATAGACGATGGGGCGACCATTGGGAAAGAAAGCCTCGACAAAGCGCACGTCGCGGTTGACGCTGGTCGCGCTTTCCTGCGCGGTATCCTGCTGCGCCCAGAAGATCGAGTTTTCACCAAAATCGACCCGGCGGACCTCGGTCTTGACCACGCGCACCACGTCGTTCTGCGGCAGCGTGTAATGCAGAAAGGCCCCCGCCAGCAGCCAGAAGGTGAGAATGAACACCCATTTTACGTAACGCATCAGCGACCTCACATGAAATTCATGACATAAACCAGAAGCGCAATGGCCCCCAGCGGCACGATATAGACCAGCAGGATCAGCCTGCGCCGCAGCGAGCGATCATATTGGTGCAGCCCGCGCTGGATGAAGGCGGAACGGTCTCCGGTCAACCCCTTCTCGGTCCAGCGGCGTTTCAGCTTGGCCCGACGTACCTCGCGCGAGTAGAGCGACACCAGGGCATAGATCACCGTCAGCACCACAAGAAGGATCGCCATCAGGCGAATGAAGGCAAACATCAGCGCCGCCCCCGCGTGTTGCCCCGGCGACCTACCGCCCCCCAGGGGCCGACCCGCTCGACCAGACGATCCGGGGAAGGCGCCTGCTCGGCCCCCCGACGGCGGGCTTCAATCGCAGGGCTGCGACCGCTCATATCCGGCTCATGGCCAAAGAGAGCAGCCCGCGCGCCGGCCTTGTCCACGGCATATTCCCGCGCAAGGAAGGTCACGACGTGATCCTTCTTGTTCTCTGGCCAGCCGCGATACTGCTGATAGAACGCCTCCTTGTGGCAGATGAACAGCTGGCGGAAATCCAGCGGGGTCAGCTCTGCCAGCAGCATGTTGACCAGATCGCGATCCGGCGTATTGGTTGCCCGCAGGCAATAGAAATAGGCGGGATGGTCCGATTTGATCTGGGGCCATGCGCCGCCGCTATCTGCCCAGCGGACCATGGCCGCCATACCCTCGAACTCCGCCGGCAGATCACTGGCGTGACGCGCTGCCAGCCGCCGCAGATCGCTGCGCGACAGGCCGGAGAGGTCCATGCCCTTATCCGCCAGAACACTGATCGCCAGAAATCCCATCTTCTGGCGCAGGATGGCCGCGCCATCGACACCGCGTGCACGGATGATCGGCTCCACCAGCCCGTTCAGCTCCAGAAACTTGGCAATGGCGTTCTTCTGGCCAAGGTCGAACACATGGTCCAGCGGCACGCCCTCGGGCTTGGCGCCGCTGGCGATCACCGCCGGGTGCTCCACCTTCTGAAACACGTAAAGCCCGCCGAAATGCGCGGTCCAGAAATTCTGCTGCTCAAACACCTCATGCTTCAGCCGCACCGGGTTGCGGGTGACATCGCCGGTTTTTTCCGCCGTCTCGATCATCTCGGCGATCAGCGCGTCATCGAACCAGCCGTCTTCCTCACTCTTGAACCGCTCCACCAGCTCCGCCAGCCGATCCGCCTGCCGCAGCGTGGCCCGCGTGGTGTCGGCCTCGATCCGCACCTGACGGATATCGAACAATTTGGCCGGGGTCGTGACCTCGAAGACCGAATTCACCAGCTCGCCCGCCACCGCATCCGTGGCCGTCAGTGCAAAAAGCTGGCTTTCATTGGCGGCAATGAACCGGCGCAGAATGTCCCGGCTGGTGGAGAATTTCACATTCAGGAGCGGGCAGCGCTTCTGTTCGGTGCTGAGCAGGATGAACTGCCGGTTGACGCCCGCGTGGTTCAGATAGTGATCATCCCCCAGCTCATCGCCCACCTCCGGCGAGTAGCCAGAGATATCGACGTGGAAATCCGTCAGAGCCGTGGTCTTGCCGGTCAGATGCGTCAGCGCGCGGTTATAGCGCTCCACCAGCGCCGGCGAGGCCACTTGGAAGAGATTGCCGAACATCAGACCGTTTTGGATGAGGCGTTTCATTGGGCGGCCTCACTTTGGACGGAAGCAAAGAGGGGAACGTTGAAGTCCTTCAACTCACCAACTTTATTTGGATCAACCCAATAGCTTCGCTTTTTCGCAATCCGCCCCGAAAGGTAAGGCCGGATTAGCTCCCGAAAGAACAACATGTGACACTCTTTGACCCATTTTGTTGCGCGCTTATCCCAAGCAAATAGTGCGCTTACCAATTGAACCCTTTCCTCATCAGACTTTAAGCTCGAACCATGTCGGTTCATGCGACCAACAAACATTACCTCTTCACCGAAGGGAAAGAACGAATTTCCAGCTTGTTGGTGAACGTACATCGAAGCAATTGCGTTAGGGGCAACGAATCTGATGTTCTTCTTTGCAGCTTCGAAGGAATAATGCCCGGCGGCTTCATGGCGAACATTTCTTGCTAATGAGAAACTGGAATCCTCTTTAAGTTCCTTAAAATTGGATACAGCGGCTTCCACCGCACAAATAACAGATTGATGCTTCTCGCCTTTCCCTTCCACGATGCTCCGCATACACTCATAAAACTCGAATAGCTTCAACGTCCAATAGCGCAATGCACACGAGGTTTGGATAAATCCGGCTGCACTAATTGCTGTGTCCTTTTCTGGCGCATGCATTACAGCTAACAGCATTCGCGCTATAACATTCAGCTCCGAAACCGCGTAGCTGGAAATTGAAAACAACGCCACGGCATCTTCAGGCACATCTTCAAGATCTTTGAAAGATAACTGCAGCTCTCTAAAGTGCTGGATGGCCCACTTTTCGCTCACTCCTTCCCCTCCAGATACCGCCGCTTGGCCTCTTCCTGCCGCCCGAAATCACGCACCATGTTCTCAATCGCCACCTCATCCGACTTGTCAGCATAGCGGAACTCGCTGTCGGCGTAGCGGTTGATCTCCTGCACCACCATGTCGATGGTGATCGGCACCCGCAGCTCGGCAATCATCGCGGATTTGGTCTCGTAATCCTTGAACAGGAACAGCTCCGGATTCTCCATCCAGTCATCCGGCAGCTCGAAATCCATCGCCCGGACCTTGACCGCATCGGTGATGTTCTTGATGGCGCGGCCGGTAAACCGCTCATCGGCCTGCTGGATGGCCTTCAGATAGGTGCCCAGCTTGGCAAGGCTGTCCAATTCCCCGATCTGGTCATGCACCCGGCCAAAGACCTCCATCAGCCCCGGCTCCTGCGGGCGGTTGTGCGCCTCGAACGACCGTGCAACGGCCTGTTTGATCTCCTGCGCACCGTACAGATCGTGCTCGCCCAGCGGAATGCTGTGGTTCTTGCCCATCAGGAGGGTCAGGATGTCGATGTAATCCTCCCGCGTCTGCGGCCCGTCCACCAGAAACCGCGCGCCGGCCCGCTGGCGCAGGGCGTCATCCACATTTTCCGGGTAGTTGGAGAACATGCCAAAGGTGCAGTTGCCACGCACCACGGTATTGGCGCCGGCAAAGGCCTCCATGAACACCGCCGTCACCTCCTGCTGGCCCGCGCTGGACTGCCGGTCGCCGCGTTTCCCTGCGATCTGGTCGATGTCGTCGATGGTGCCAAAGCCGATGACATGCGGGTCGATCACATTCTGGATGAAGGATTTGGCGTTCTGCCCTGACTTGCCCTGATAGCTGTCGATATTGTCGATGCCAAAGTTCTGGTAGCGGAAGGCATAGCCCGCATTCTGGCAATACTCATGGATCAGACCGGCCATCATCTGAATGAGAGTGGTCTTGCCCGTCCCGGGCTTGCCATCCCCCATGAAGGTGAAGATGAAGCCACCCATCTCGGCAAAGGGGTTCAAACGGCGGTCGAAATCATAGGCCATCAGCATCTTGGAAAGCCTTAAGGCCTGGTACTTGGCGATATGGTTGCCGACCACCTCATGCGGCTTCTTGAACGCCATGGTGAGCGTTGTGGACTTTGCCTTCGCCGCCGGTTCAAAGCCGCTGATGGTCAGGTCATCCGCCTCCACCCGCCAGTCCGCAGCGGTGAACGCTTCAAGCCGCGGCGCGTTCTGGGCGCGCAAGGCCGCCTTTTCCATCAGCTGCTCGGCATAGGCGGCCGTGGCCGCAATCAGATGCGCATCATTGGGGGCATGCAGCGCCAGTTTCTGGTCCAGTTCCCACAGTGCCCCGTGCAGCGCCAGCGGCGCGTTATCCGTCAGCAGCTCCTCCGCCTCGCCCACCTCGGCCTGCGCCTCGGAGCCGTGCGGTGCCAGCAGATAGGCCGCGGCATTGGCAAACACATGCGCCGCAATCAGCGCCTCGGCGGCCAGCAGTTCGGTGAACTCCCCCTTGCGCGCCGCGTCCAAAGAACCGGCCAGATTGGCCCGCTTCAGATCCGCCAATCCGGACACATCCGCATAGGCCTCCCCCATCGCCAGGGAGACCGCCAGCGCCCGGCGCAAGGCATGCTGCAGGGTCGCCTGAAGCGGCGAGGTCAGCGGATCATCGTCATCCGCCGCCTCGATGCGGGCAATCAGATGCACACCCTCAGGGCGCGCGGTGGAGCGTGTGACCAGCCCCGGCGTGGTGGAGCGGAAACGCCGACGCGTGCCAATCCCGGCTGAGCGCTCCGGCGCCTTGCCCTCGATCGCAGGCTTGGCAATGCGCGGGGTGTGGTCAAACCCCTCCAGCATCGCCGCAGCCGCCGCGTAGTGCTTGCGGATATCCTCTTCCCGCAGTTCCATCTGGTTGCCTGAAATGCTCATCTCACCCTCTCAATCCGTCGCTTGCGGGCCTAAAATCCAACCCGCGCTTCTTCTGGCCATAAAATATCCCCGCCGGAGGCTCCCGCACTCACGGCTCGCGCAGCCGCTCAATACCGCAGCACCTGCCCAGTGTCGCTCACCACAAACTTCTGCACGTCGGCAAATCCCGGCGGATCCAGCTCTGCCAGCACCTGGAACGGGCGCTGCGGCAGTATGATCGCGCGCTGGGTGCGGGTCGCGCCGGTATCCGCGCCGCGGCCGCCAAAGGGGTCAAGCGCAAAGATCTGCCGCTCCACGGTGCCGAACCAGCCGGCGCGCTCCTCGCGCACGTCTTCGCTCTCCAATTCCTCCAGCGTCCAGGCCAAGGCCCAGTCCTGGCCCGCTGGGGCCTCCGCCTCCTCCAGCACCCGGTGCAGCGGGCCGGACTGATCGGTATAGGCGGAGGAATACATCGGCCCGACGTGGTAGCGGCGCAGATGCTTGGGGTGGAGGTCGTCGAAATCCTCATCAAACCCCTTGGCAATGGTCACCAGCTTCAGCCCCGCCAAGGCCTGCGCCATCAGATGCGCCTGCACCTCGGGCCAGCGCCGTTCGTCCTTCGGCAGGGCCACCTTGCCGCTGTCCTCCAGCTCCATCAGGTAGATCACCGGCAGGTTCACCTGGCTGTCGTAGGCTGCCCAATGCAAGAGGAAGCGCCGACGGCGCGGGCCAAGGTTTTCCAGCCATTCGCAGACCGGATCATTTTGGGTCCAGAACAGCTGCCCCTTCATGAGCTCCTGATAATAAAGCCGTTGCGACAGAGCGAATTGCAGTTTTGATGGCGTTGTGCGCTCCGAGATGATGGTGCGCACCATATCGTCCTTCAGCTGCGCCTCACTGGCCATATTGGCCAGGTGCCGCTCCGCCTGCTGGGCGTCATTGGCCATGGTCATCAACTCGGCGGCGACGGGAAATCCGCTGTCGCGCTTGTCCATCGCCAGGCTACCAAAAAAGCGGCCCGTGTCGCGCCCCGCCATCAGGTATTTCATCGACAGCGCGCGGAAGGTGAAGTTCAGCCGCATCAGGTAGGCGGTCAGCACCTTCACATCGGATTTCGACAGCCGCCCCTCCGCCTGCATCGCTGCCGACACCCGGGTTAGGTGCCGGATGATGGTCTCGAACTTCTTGAAATACCGGCGCGAGGCGAAGGTATCACTGAGGCCGGCGTGATCATGCGAGGGATCGGTCATGACAACCCTTCGGGATGCACAGCAGCCCAGATTGCGCCCGACCCGCCCCCCAGAGCGGGCGCGGAGTACGCCCACCCTCGGGCCGGGCGTGACCCTCTGTTGAATTTTCTGAACATCTCAATTCCAATACTGAGTGACACCAAGTGCCTAGCCATCCCGCTCCTTACGCAGATCCCAGGCAAATGACGCAAACATCCCAGCCACTGCAACTAAAACCCAGCCCGCATAAGGGCCGCCAACAGCGAAGTAGAGAACAGCCAAAGTCCCAAAAATGACCGCCAGCACGCTCCACCAGAACCAATTCGGCGGCCACGGGACATTCAGGAACTCCAGCCAGTCCAAGCTCACCCCCCATACAGGTTCTTATCGTGCTTCTCGACAATCGCCGCGAACCGGCGGGCAAAGCGTTCATCGGCCTTGGCCTTCTTCTCCAGCACGTCGCGGGCGAACACCATGTTGTCCTCGTGGCTTTCCAGCATGTCGGCCATCTTCTGGTTGGTCGCAGTACCGATTGCGGCCATTGCGGTCTGGGCTTCCTTGTCGGTCTGCACGCCGATCTCGTTGATCCGGTGCGCCACATCCTGCTGCTGTGCGGTCTTCAGCGATTTGGTCAGCGCGTCATACAGCACCACCCGCTGCTGGGTGTCCGTCTGCAGCTTGTTGATCAGCACCATCTGCGTCGCCGCCTGGTTTTGCAGGGAGTCGACCCAGGTCTTGCCCTTCTCGATATAGCGCTCCAGCGTCTGGGATTTCGCCAGTTTTACCTGCTCGTCCTGCACCATCGCGTTGTATTTTGCGTTGATCTCCGCCAGCTCTGTCTCCAGCTTGGTGCGTGCCGCCGCGTCCTGCTCGACAGAGATTTTGTTCTCGAGCTCGATGATCTGCGGGTCCAGCGCCACAATCTCTGCACGCACGCCTTCCAGCTCCTGCACCGTCAACTCGCGGTCGTCCAGAGTGGCCGAGAGGTTCACCTGTACCTTCTCGCGCTGCTCTTCCAGAGTGGCCAGCTGGCCCTCCAAGAGTTTCACGATGACGTCGGATTTGGCGATCAGATCCTGAAGCTTGTCGTCGATACTGGCGGTGCGCATCCGCTCCTGGCGCATCGAGTCCGATTTGCCCTTGGAGAAGAAGCCGACAAAGCTCTCCCAGCCGGTTTTCGAGCGCATCTCGTCGAAATCTCTGGAGAAGGCTGTTGTCACATCGTCGAGGCCCATGATCAGCTCGGCGATATTGGCGTTCATCACCTCGGTGTGGGCGTGAACATCCTCCAGCGTCGCGTTTTCGATGTCGATGCTGGCATCCTCGCCCGCCTCGATCTTGCTACGCGCCACCTCGATGCGCGAGGTCAGCGCCTCGATCTTGGATTGCGACTCGCGCACCTTGTCCTGGGAGGCGCGTACCATCTCGTCAAATTGTGATTGGCTCATAAAGTGCCCTTTCTGCAATGTCTTATGTGTCATATGGGGAATGTGAACATAATTTACATCCCCCCGGATAAAGAAAACCCGACTGCCGTGCCGTCATCAGGCACCAGACATCAGGCCGGTTGGCGATAGTTTTGCAGAGCCACCCCGCAATGAAAAGACCGACCGGCTCCCCGATCGGTCTTTGCCGTCAGATGACGCCCCCACCGTGCGGCACGGCGGCTCAGACGGACTGAATTTTGGACAGCACCAGAAACGTCATCAGGCCAAAGGGCGGCAAGGGCTGATGATGCTCCACGGACAGATGATCTTCACCGAGGATCGTGTCGAGTTCAAAATCCGAATGCCAGCCCAGCACATTGGCAAAGGGCGCCGAAACCCGTTCAATGAAGGCCAGCACCCCCTGTTCGCGCAGAAAATGATTGGTGATGACAACCTTGCCCCCGGGCTTGAGGACACGGGCAATCTCGCCCATCACCTTCTCTGGATCGGGTACAACCGACAGGACATGCATGGCAGAAACGGTGTCGAAGGTGGCATCGGGGAAATCGAGCGCGCGCGCATCCATCTGGCGCAGTGCCTCGACATGATGCAGCTTGTTTTCGGCGACACGTTTTTTCGCCTTGCGCAGCATGTCTTCGCTGAAGTCGATACCGGTGACTTTCAGGTGGGATTTGTAGAGCGGCAGAGAGAGGCCGGTGCCAACGCCCACCTCCAGAACCCGACCGCTGCGATGTTCGTTGACGTACCCAACAGCGCGGCGGCGGCCGACATTGGTGATCGCCCCGAAGGTCTTGTCATAAACGGGCGCCCAACGGGCATACGACGTTTCAACAGCCTTTATATCCAATTCTCCACCCTTACTCTTTTATGCGCCGGTCTCCGGCGTTTTCCTCTTAACCAATCCCCAGGCCACCATCGCGGCATACCCAAGGCACAGGATCACCAACGTAATCCATGCGTAAATCAGGACGGCTGCCCCCGCAAAGGCAAAACCGACCAAGAAGTACTTCACGTTTTCGCGCGAAATTTTGACAGCCTTCAGCGACCAGGTTGGCACATGGCTGATCATAAGCAATCCAATGACAACCATGTGAAGGCAAATCAGAATGTCCGGGACCACCGGCGCGTCGGCGAAGGCAAATGAGATGAACATCGGCAGCATGGCCAGGAGCGCCCCCGCCGGAGATGGGACGCCTTCGAAATAGACGCTTTTTGCGGTGACTTTCTGCTCGGACTTGGTGGAGACATTAAAGCGCGCCAGACGCACCACGCAGCAGACCGAGAACACCAGCACCGCGAGCCAGCCGAGGCCGCGCATATCCTGCAATGCCCAATAGTAGATCACCAGCGGTGAGGCGACGCCGAAGTTGAGGAAATCCGCCAGCGAATCGAGCTCAGCGCCCATCTTGCTGTCGCTGCGCAGGATACGCGCCAGACGCCCGTCAAACCCGTCAAGGATCGCAGCCGCCAGGATCAGCTGAACCGCCAGCGTGTAATTGCCCTGCACCCCAAAGCGGATCGCAGACAGCCCCGCACAGATGGCCGCGATGGTCATCATGTTCGGCAACAGCTGGATCAGCGCATATTCGGATTTTCGCTTCTCCGGGGGGTGGTGCATGGCTGTGATATGTCCTTGTTCACGACCGGGATCCACCGCAGCCCCGCATAAGCCGGGAACCGGGCGTGATCGCTGGATCAGATGTCGCCTTAGCGCACATATGCCTCATGCCGGACGCCAGCGCAATCTTTGCGACACACCGGTCCGGTCTGACGGCAGGATCATCCGACACCCGCAGCGAAGACGCGCGGCACCCCGCCGCTCGCAGATCGGGGGAGACCTTCGAAAGTGCGATGTGGCACCGTGCCTTGCACGGTGCCACGCCCAACTGGGACGGCCTCCCTTCGGGAGGCGGGGAGCAGGCGGGAGCACTCGCCTGCCGACAATATTTCAGCCCATCCAGCGCCGGGGTCAGCCGACGACGTTGAACTCCGGCCCGTAGGGGTATTTGGTGATGTTCTCGTTGCCATCCTCGTGGATGATCAGGATGTCATGCTCACGGTAGCCGCCGGCGCCGGGCTGGCCGTCGGCGATGGTCAGCATCGGCTCCATAGAAATCACCATGCCCGGCTCCAGCACCGTGTCGATGTCCTCGCGCAGCTCCAGCCCGGCCTCGCGGCCATAGTAGTGCGACAGGACGCCGAACGAGTGACCATAGCCGAAGGTGCGGTATTGCAGCAGGTCCTGTTCCTCAAAGAAGGCATTGATCTGATGAGTGATCTCCGCACAGCTTGCCCCCGGTTTCAAGAGCGAGATGCCCAGCTCATGAGCCGCCACATTGGCCTCCCAGATGCGCAGCGAGTCGGCATCCACCTCCTTTACGAACATGGTCCGCTCCAGCGCCGTATAATATCCTGAAATCATCGGGAAAGTATTCAGGGAAAGGATATCTCCGCGCTGCAGGGTGCGACCGGTCACCGGGTTATGGGCGCCATCGGTGTTGATGCCGGACTGGAACCAGACCCAGGTATCGCGGTATTCGGCATCCGGGAAACGCTTGGCAATCTCCAGCTCCATCGCGTCACGGCCCGCCATCGCCACGTCAATCTCCCGCGCGCCTTCCCTGACCGCGTCGCGGATGGCAAAGCCGCCGACGTCCGCCACCGCAGCACCGGCCCGGATCATCTCCAGTTCAGCTGCGGATTTGCCCATCCGCTGGCGCATGGTCGGCTCATAAAGGTCCACCAGCTGTGACGGCTTCAGGAAGCCCTCCAGCTTGGCCTTCTGCAGCAGGGTCAGGTGGTCGCTCTCATAGCCGACCACCACGCCCTCGCCGCTTACCGACTTGATGGCACGCCAGAAATTGTCACGCTGCCAGTCGGTATAGGTGATGTTGTCGCAGAACGAACGGCGCCAGGGCTGGCCCGCGTCGATACCTGCCGAGATGGTCACGGCTTCGCTTGCGGTCACCACCAGACCGTAGGGGCGGCCAAAGGCGCAATAGGTGAAGCCAGAGTAGTAGGAGATGTTGTGCATCGAGGAGAAGACCGCGGCGGACACACCGGTGTCTGCCATGATCTTGCGCAGGCCTGCGATCCGCGTCTCATATTCGGAGACGGCAAATTGCAGCGGTGCCTTTTCACCATTGTGAAAACGATACATTTCAGGACGTGAAGTCATAGTCGACCCTTCCATCTTACAAGAAAGGTCCCGGCGTTCAGGACGTGTTTTTTGAGATCAATCATGGGCAATATGCTGTGCATGCGGCGACGCCATCGCCTTACCCGTAACACCACGATAGGCCGAGCGCCACCACGGCGCTGGTTCGAAATCACCAGCTATCGCCCAAAAGCGACCTCGACACGGGCTGCCGAAACGCCCCCTGGAAAGATAAGGGCCGCAAATTTCTGCGGCCCGGTTATCGCGATCTTTCGGATCGGCTACCTGGTCAGCAGCTTCACCAGATCGCTTTCAGGATCGGCCAGCGGTTCGACCACGTTGAAATGGTGCTTGCCAAAGGCGATCACGTGATCTGCGTCCCAGGCTTCGGTGAGCCAGACCGCCTGATCCAGAAACGCCGGGCGTTCTTCACCGCCAACCCAGACGGTGACCTCCGCCGGATAGCGGTCCTGCATATCCACCGGGCTTTCCGCCGCCGCACTGGCTGCCTCCATCTTGAACTTGTCGTTCATCGAGGTCCGCAGAAGCGGTCTCAGATCCGCAAGAGGCGAAATCGGCACAACCGTCTGGATGCGCTCCCCCACCTCGGCGGGCAGCAGCGCCCTGTCCAGCATCCGCGCCACCAGATGCCCCCCAGCCGAATGCCCGGCCAGCGAGATCGGGCCGGGCACCTCTGCTGCAATGGCCGTCACCGCCGCCGCAATCTGGCGGGTGATATCGGCAATGCGCACCTCGGGGCAGAGGTCATAAGAGGGCATGGCGACAGCGTAGCCATGGGCCAGCGCCCCGACCGCAAGATGGGACCAGCTGGATTTGTCAAAGGCGAGCCAATAGCCGCCATGGACAAAGACAAGGAGACCCCTGCTCTCTCCTTTCGGGAAGAACAGGTCATATTTCTGGCGTTCGCTGTCCCCATAGGAGACGTCAATACGCGACCGCTCCCGCATGGCGTTGCGGAAATCCTCGGCCGAGGCCGCCCAGCGTGGCGGATAGCTTTCAGCGTTCTCAATATAGGCCCCGTTGGAATATGCGTCGTCCAGTTCCATGCCGGACCTCCCCTTTTTTGGTATTTGCCCTACCTGACTACCTTGGGTCGGACATGTCAAACGGCCCACGGCAACCGGCGGCGCAATAGCGAGCCACATACCGCCGGTATATTTGATCAAATTCTGGACTCATCACTCTTTCTGGACATATCAAGTGACAGCTGATTTCCATTCCCAGCAAACGACATCCGGGAGGCAAGCCATGCTTGACGCGACTACAGATCTGAAATCCCTGCTCAAAGACCCCAGCCTGCTGGAAAGCCGGGCCTATATCGGCGGCCAGTTCGTTGATGGCGACGACGGCACCTTTGACGTGATCAACCCGGCCCGTGGCGATGTGATCGCGCAGGTGGCCGATGTCAGCCGCAGCCAGGTGGCAGGCGCCATCGCCCAGGCAGAGGCGGCGCAGAAGGACTGGGCCAAATGGACCGGTAAGGAGCGCGCGGGCGTGCTGCGCAAATGGTTCGACCTGATGATGGCAAACCAGGAGGATCTGGCGGTGATCCTGACCGCCGAGATGGGCAAGCCTCTGGCGGAATCGCGCGGCGAAATCGCCTATGGCGCATCGTTCATCGAGTTTTTCGCCGAGGAAGCCAAACGTATCTATGGCGAGACTATTCCGGGCCACCAGCGTGACAAGCGCATCACCGTTCTGAAACAGCCGATCGGCGTTGCAGCCTCGATCACGCCGTGGAATTTTCCCAATGCGATGATTACCCGCAAGGCGGGCCCGGCGCTGGCGGCTGGCTGCGCCTTTGTCTCCCGCCCCGCCGAGCTGACCCCGCTGTCGGCGACCGCTCTGGCGGTTCTGGCGGAGCGCGCCGGCATTCCTGCTGGTGTGTTCAATGTCGTCCCCTCCTCCAATGCGTCTGAGACCGGCAAGGAGTTCTGCGAGAACAAAGCCGTGCGCAAGCTGACCTTTACCGGCTCCACCGAGGTTGGTCGTATCCTGATGCGGCAGGCGGCAGATACCGTCATGAAATGTTCGATGGAACTGGGCGGCAACGCGCCATTTATCGTGTTTGACGACGCCGATCTCGACGCGGCTGTCGAAGGCGCGATCATGTGCAAATTCCGCAACAACGGCCAGACCTGTGTCTGTGCCAACCGGATCTACGTGCAGGCCGGTGTCTATGACGCCTTTGCTGCCAAGCTGAAGGAGGCCGTGGCCAAGATGACGGTTGGTGATGGCCTGAGTGAGGGCACACAGTTCGGGCCGCTGATCAACCAGAAAGCTGTTGAAAAAGTGCAGGCACATATTGCCGATGCCAAGGAGAAAGGCGCAGAGGTGATCCTGGGCGGCAATCCTTCTGAGCTGGGCGGCACCTTCTTTGAGCCGACGATCATCACCGGCGCCACACAGGATATGGTGTTCTCTCAGGACGAAACCTTTGGCCCGATGGCACCTCTGTTCAAATTCGAGACCGAGGACGACGTGATCGAGATGGCCAATGATACCATCTTTGGCCTTGCCTCCTATTTCTATGCCAAGGATCTGAGCCGGGTCTACAAGGTGGCCGAAGCGCTCGAATACGGGATTGTCGGCGTTAACACCGGCATCATCTCGACCGAGGTGGCGCCGTTTGGCGGCGTCAAGCAATCGGGACTGGGCCGAGAGGGCAGCCACCACGGCATCGAGGACTATCTGGAGATGAAATACATCTGCATGTCGGTCTGATCCGCAACATAGGGCCCCGGCAGATCGCTGTCGGGGCCTTCTTGCATCATCAAAACTACATCGAACCGTCACATTCCCGTTAGGCAGAACGGGCAGGAGCATGGGCAGTCAATTGTCCAATTTTCGGAGTAGCCGATGTTTCCGCGCCTCATGTGCCTGACTTCTGTGCTGGCCCTCACCGCTGGTGTCGCCCAGGCAGAGAAATCCTTTAACCGCGTCGCCGCCTTTCCCGTCGTCCAGAATATGGCCGCCGGTGAGGATCAGACGCGCGAGACCTCGCCCGAGATCATCGACGCTACAGCCGATGGCATGACGCTGGTCTATACCGACAGCCCGCTGGGCGCGCTGGGGCTGATTGATATCACCGACCCGGCCAATCCGTCCCCCAAGGGCAATATCGCCCTGCCGGGTGAGCCGACATCGGTCGCGGTTGTTGGCAGCACGGCCTATGTGGGCGTGAACACCTCTGAGAGCTACACGCAGCCCTCGGGTCTGCTGACATCCTTTGACACGGAAACAGGCGCTGAAACCGGATCCTGCGACCTGGGTGGTCAGCCGGATTCACTCGCCAAGTCCAAGGATGGCGCCTTCCTCGCCGTGGCGATCGAAAACGAGCGGGACGAGGATCTGAATGATGGCATGCTGCCGCAGATGCCTGCGGGCAATCTGGTGCTGGTGAATACCACCGAGGGAGGCCTTGATTGCGCGTCGATGAAGATGGTGAACCTGACAGGCCTTGCTGACATCGCAGGCGAGGACCCGGAACCAGAGTATGTCTCTGTGAATGGGCTGGGGGAAAGCGTCGTCACCCTTCAGGAGAACAATCATCTGGTGATCGTCTCCAGGGACGGCGAGATCGTGAACCATTTCTCGGCAGGGGCTGTCGATCTGGAGGGTATCGACGCCACGGACGAACGCGGTGCACTGATCTTTGAAGAGAACCAGAAGGGTCGCCTGCGCGAACCGGATGCGGTGACCTGGATTGATGACGCCCATTTCGCCACCGCAAACGAAGGCGACTATCAGGGCGGATCGCGCGGCTGGACGATCTTTAACAAGGACGGCACCGTCGTCTATGACAGTGGCACTTCCTTCGAACATGCAATCGTGCAGATCGGCCACTACCCTGACAAACGCTCTGACGCCAAAGGAGTGGAACCCGAAAGCGTGATCTTCGCGGAGTTCGACGGCACACCCTATGTATTTGTCGGGGCTGAGCGGGCGTCTGTTGTCGGCGTCTACGATGTCAGCGATCTGGCCAACCCGGTGCTGACACAGCTTTTGCCCTCGGGCGTCGGCCCGGAAGGCTACGCTGTACTGCCTGAGCGCAATCTGCTGGTCTCCGCCAATGAAAAGGACCTGATCGACGACAAGGGCCCCCGCGCCCACGTGATGATGTACGCGCTACAGGATGGCGCGCCGGTCTATCCGCATCTGACCTCTGCCGGGGCGGATGAACTGATCGGCTGGGGCGCGCTATCGGGCATGGTCGCGGATGCCGATGGCATGATCTACGCGGTCAACGACAGTTTCTATGGCTTCCAGCCCTCGATCTTCAAGATTGACCCCAGCCAGACACCGGCCCGCATCGTCGATGTGATCCGCATCCATCGGCAGGACGGCAACCCCGCCCAGAAACTGGATCTGGAAGGCATTACGCTTGACGGCGCAGGCGGCTTTTACGTGGCCTCCGAAGGCCGCAGTGATCGCGTCATCCCGCACGCGATCTATCACGTTTCCAAGGATGGTCTGATAAAGGCAAAGACGGGTGAAATCGGTTTGCCCGCCGAACTGATGGCGGTTGAAAAACGCTTTGGCTTTGAAGGCATCACCAGGATCGGCGAGACGCTCTGGATGGCGGTTCAGCGCGAGTGGAAAGACGATCCCAAGAACCACGTCAAACTTGTGGCCTACAATCTGGAAACCAAGGAATGGGGGGCGGTCCATTATCCCAAGGCTGAGCCGCAGACCGGCTGGACCGGCCTGTCGGAGATCGTGGCGCATGGCGATTATGTCTATGTGATCGAACGCGACAACCAGCATGATTTCCGCGCCATCACCAAGAAGATCTACCGCGTTCCGCTGGCTGAGATGCAGCCTGCACCGCTGGGCGGCGATCTGCCGGTTGTCAGCAAGGAGCTGGTCCGCGATCTGCTGCCCGATCTGACCGCAACCGGTGGCTACGTGCTGGACAAGGTCGAAGGCCTCGCGATCACTGCCGAGGGAGAAGGCTTTGTCGTGACGGACAACGACGGCGTCGATGATGCCTCCGGCGAGACGATGTTCTTCTCTATCGGGATGGTCAGCCAGCTCAAGGTGAACTGAGCCGCCTCCCGACACAAAATCAAACAGCCCCCCGGCGGATCCGGGGGGCTGTTGTGTTTCTGGATTGACCGAACTCAGCGATCAGCGCGGATCAGTTGACCGGTTTGGCGTCCAATTCGCGGGTCTTGTTTGAGGTGATCTCGATCCGGCGCGGTTTCAGCGCCTCGGGCACCTCGCGCTGCAGGTCGATATGCAGCATCCCGTCGGAGTGGCTGGCGCCGGTGACGCGCACGTGGTCGGCCAAGGTGAACCGGCGCTCAAACGCGCGGGTCGCGATACCGCGATGCAGGTAGGTGCGGTCGCTGTCATCCTCGGATTTCTTGGCCGAAACGACGAGCGCGTTTTCCTTCACCTCGACACCCAGATCGGCTTCGGAGAAGCCCGCAACGGCAATCGAGATCCGATAGGCATCAGCGGCGGTTTTTTCGATATTGTAAGGGGGATAGCTCGGCTGCGCGACATCAGAGCTGAGTGCACGATCCATCAGGTCGGCGATCTGGTCAAAGCCAATGGTGGCCCGGTGCAGCGGTGCAAAATCAAAACTACGCATGTGTCATCCTCATCAGTGAGCGATTTCAACCTGCCCTCCCAATCGGGACGGGCGTCTGAAGCGTCGGACCCCGTTCATCGGCGATCCGAACAGCACTGAGATAAGGACTGGAATTGCCGGTTCAAGAGGGCTTCCAGCCTCTGGGGCGCACAAATTTCTCAGCTTTCATCCGGTTGCCGACAGCCGCCGAAATGCGCCTGAACCGCCGATCTGCCGACCGGCTGCGGCCAGCGGCGCGAAATCTCATTGCTTGATGAACTTGGCCCCTGAGGTCGTACCCCGTTCGCCCACAGTTACACGCCCGACACCGGGCGGCATCTGGCCACCGATCCGGCTTCCGGCCAGCTGCGCGCGCAACAGCGCCAGCTCCTCAGCCAGGGCGGCCCCGAGCGCAACCTGCTGGCCTGAGACCTCGGCCTTGGCAGAGACGACCGACACGATCTTGGGCCGACCGGCATCAAAGGAAAACACCGGCGCACCGGAGGAGCCGTAGTCCACATCGCAGGACATCACCAGCACCCCCTCCTGCCGGGCCATGACGGCACAGACATCCTGAAGCGACGGCGCCTCCGATCGGTCATGCGCATAAGAGACAACGCCAATCCGGGCGCCTTTCTCCGGGCGCTGATCGGTTTCAAACGGGGTCACAGTGGTGTTGCGGATCGGTCTCTGCAGCTGCAGGAGTGCGATATCGTTGCGCACCCTGTCGGTCGACACCTTACCATCGTAGATGTAGCTGGGATGGATTACCGCCTGACGCACGCTGCGGTAGGCCGAGGCCCGACCATTGCGCCACCCGGCTAGAAATTCGATGGTCTGCGGCTCGATCCGGGTGCGGCTGTCGCGATCATAGAGGCAATGCGCTGCCGTCAGCACCAGATCCGGCGCGATCAGCGCACCGGTACAGAACCCTTCGCCATTGACGTCCAGCCGACCAACCGCCTGCCAGTCACGGCCCGCCTCTGTGGTTTCGAGGCGCTGGAGACGGCTGTCATCGGCAAGCGTTGCCGAGGGCACAGCAACGCCCGACAGCGCAGCTGCCAGCGACAGCACCAGCTGCCTGATCCGTATTCCCGCGCTCATCATTTCGCCGCCCCATGTCCCAATCGCTCGCCTCCGAGGGTAAGCACTGCTTGGGGCAAAATTACGGCAAGCGGACGTGGAATGCACCCGGGCAGTTTAGCGCCTGCGGCGGCTTCTTGCCGACCGCGTCAGCGCAAGATCGGGATCTCACCGGCCCGTGTGTCAGTGACGCTACCGCCCAGCTGGAGCGCGCGCGGCTTGGGCCCGCCTGTCGCCCAGTCCAACAGCTCAACAGTGTGCACGATAGGCAGCTCAGTACCCGATCCGATCTGCATCATGCAGCCAATATTCCCGGCCGCGATGAGATCCGGTTTCTTCGCCTCAAGCGTCTTGACCTTGCGCGCCTTCAGCTCTGCCGAAATTTCCGGCTGCATCAGATTGTAGGTTCCGGCCGACCCGCAGCACAGATGTGGATCCGCCGGTTCAACAATAGAGAAACCTGCCCGTTTCAGAAGGGTCTTGGGGTGGGTTTTGATCTGCTGGCCATGTTGAAGTGAACAGGCCGCGTGATAGGCCACGGTCAGCTGCTTGTCCTCACCTTCTGGCAGTTCCAGCTGCATCAGCAGTTCCGATATGTCCATGGCAATGGCCGACACCCGCGCCGCATCTGCCGCCAGAGGATCATTTCGGAACATATGCCCGTAGTCTTTCACCGTCGTGCCGCAACCGGAGGTGTTGATCACAATCGCATCGAGGCCCTTCCAGTCCATCTCTGTGCACCAGGCGCGGATGTTCTTGGCAGCGGTGGCATGGCTTTCGTCTTCGCGACCCATGTGATGTGTCAGCGCCCCGCAGCACCCCGCCCCTTCGGCGACGACAACCTCGCAGCCGAGACGGCGTAACAGGCGGATCGTGGCATCATTGATATCGGTGTTGAGCGCCTTCTGCGCGCACCCGGTCATCAGGGCCACGCGTTTCTTGCGCGGTCCAATTGGTGCAAATCGCTGCGGATCATCGTTGCGGCTCACCGGCGGAATGCGCTTCGGCGCCATGTCCAGCATCGCCCGCAATCGCGCGTCGGGCACAAATGCACGAAACGGCCGTGCCAGCTTCGCCCCGACGAGCGCCAGCCGGAAGCGGCCGGGATAGGGCAGAATCCGCGCCAGCAGCCAGCGCAGGGCACGATCGCTCCAGGGCCGGTCATAGTGTTTTTCGATATAGGCACGGGCGTGATCGACGAGATGCATGTAATGCACACCCGACGGGCAGGTCGACATGCAGGCGAGGCAGGACAGGCAGCGGTCGATGTGCTTCACCGTCTTGGCGTCGGGCTTGCGCTCGTTCTCCAGCATGTCCTTGATCAGATAGATCCGTCCGCGCGGGCTGTCCAACTCATCGCCGAGAACCTGATAGGTCGGGCAGGTCGCCGTGCAAAAGCCGCAGTGCACACAGGTCCGCAGAATCTCATTGGCCCGCTGGGTGCCGGGATCGCGCAGTTGCTCTTCGGTAAACGTGGTTTGCATGATCTACCCCATCAGTCCCGGATTAAGAATGCCGCGCGGATCGAACTGCTGGCGCAGCCCCGCAGATATCGCGCCAAGCGTGGCAGGTTGCGAATGAAATTGTCCCAGCTGCTGCCGGGTTTGAGCAGACGCCCGCACCAGCGTTGCATGGCCCGGCACGCCGATCCGCGCCCGCAGGTCGGTACCCTCGGGCACCAGCGCCCAGATCAGCCCGCCGCCCCAGTCAAACTGCAAAGCCTCCGCCCGCAGCGCGGGCGCCAGCGCCACCGCGTCGGAGGGTTTCACCGAAATACGCCAGACATCGCCCGGTTTGTCGTGGAAAGCTGCCACATCGCGAACCCCCTCCCACAATGCGGTGCTCTCACCAAGAGAGATCTCCGGGGCGCCAAATCCAGCCAACTCCTTCGCCAGGGCTTCGGCACGGTAGGCAACGGAGGCCTCAAACCCCTCAAGCCGGATATAGGCCCTTCGCGCATCCGGATCATAGGCGGCCCCGGTCACATCATAAGGAGAGCCCAGCGCAACCGACATGGCCGCCACTGCTGTTGCCAGATCGGCGACGTCAACCGCCACGGTTCCGCAGGCTTCAGCCTTGGGCAAGACTTTCAACGACAGCTCACTCAACACACCCAGGGTGCCATGGGCACCGGCCATCAGCTTGACCAGATCATAGCCGGTGACATTCTTCATGACCCGGCCACCGTTGCTCAGCACGTCACCGCGGCCGTCCACAAACCGGACCCCCAACAGGAAATCGCGCGCCGCACCACATTGGATGCGGCGGGGACCGGAGATATTGGCGGCAAACACACCGCCCATAGTGGGCGCACCGTCAGTTCCAAGCAGTCCGCGATGGTCCATCGGCTCAAAGGCGAGGCGCTGGTTTTCACCTGCCAGGATCTGCTTCACCTCCTCAACCGGTGTGCCCGCCTGCACAACAAGCGTCAACGCTCCCGGCTCGTAAAGGGTGACACCGCTCAACCCCGCGACCGACAGCGGCAAGCCGTTGTCGGCGATACCGCGGGTGCCGCCGCCTCGGATACTCAAAGGCCCCTTGGCCCCCGCAATAATCTCGGCCAGTTCGGCCTCACTCTGAGGTGTCATGATTTCACCTTTTCAAAAATACTCTGGGGGTGTGGGGGCAAGGCCCCCGCAACATGCCCGCATCGGGGCCTGTCGACTACCATCTGTTACTGAGCCGCGATTGCGGGCGCGCGTCTGCTTTGCGTTGTGGACAGCGGGAACACTTTCGCCGGGTTGAGCAGCCATTTCGGATCGAACACATCTTTCACCCGCAGCTGCGCCTCGATATCGGCGGGCCGGTATTGATGCAGCATCAGATCGCGCTTTTCGATCCCCACGCCATGCTCTCCGGTGAGGCATCCGCCCACCTCCACACAGAACTTCAGGATTTCGGCGCCAAAGGCTTCGCAGGTCTCCAAATCGCCGGGCTTGTTGGCATCGAACAGGATCAGCGGGTGCATATTGCCATCGCCCGCATGGAACACATTGGCGACGTCCAGTCCGAACTCCCGGCTCATTTCCCCAATGCGGCGCAGGACAAGCGGCAGCGCGGTGACAGGGATCGTGCCATCCAGACACATATAGTCGTTGATCTGCCCCATCGCCCCGAAGGCCGATTTTCGGCCCAGCCAGATCCGCGCGGCCTCGTCGCTGTCACGCGCCTCGCGCAGCTCCACCGGATTGTGCGAACGGGCTATCTCGGTGATCAGGCTCAGCTGGAGGTCAATTTCCGCGTCGCTACCTTCGACCTCGATGATCAACAGCGCCTCGCACATCGGGTAACCCGCCTTGGCAAAGGCCTCGCAGGCCTCGATGCAGGGCCGGTCCATGAATTCGATCGCAACCGGCAGAACCCCTGCCCTGATGATATCGCTGACGCAGGCCCCCGCCACCTCGTTGCTGTCATAACCGATCAGCACCGGGCGCGCGCCTTCGGGTTTGCGCAGGATCCGCAGGGTCGCCTCGGTCACCACGCCCAGCTGCCCTTCACTGCCGCAGATCACCCCCAGCAGATCCAGCCCGCCCGCATCCAGATGGGCGCCGCCGATCTCGACCACCGTGCCATCCATCATCACCATGGTGACACCCATGAGGTTATTGGTGGTCACACCGTATTTGAGACAATGCGCGCCACCGGAGTTCATCGCGATATTGCCGGCAATGGCGCAGGCCAGCTGCGAGGACGGATCAGGAGCATAAAAGAAATCCTGTTCCTCCACCGCGCCCGAAACACTCAGGTTGGTGCGGCCGGTTTGCACCCGGATAATGCGGTTGTCGTAATCCGTTTCCAGCACCGCGTTCATCCGCGCGACGCCCAGAAGGACACAATCGGCCGTTGGCAGCGCCCCGCCGGCCAGCGACGTCCCGGCCCCGCGCGGGACCACCGGCACGCCTGCCTCGTGGCAGATCCGCAGCACATCCGAGACCTCCTGCGTGCTGCGCGGCAGCACCACCAGCATCGGCGGGCATTTGTAGGCGGTCAGCGCATCACATTCGTAGGCCCGCGTCTCTGCGGGATCTTCGACCAGCGCATCCGCAGGCAGCACGGCAGAAAGACGCGAAACAAGTTCAGCCTTGCGCGACAGGACGGTCTGATCCGGGGCTGGCATCTCCATGGGGCTCTCCTGTGGATTGCTAAATTTGGTAAACTAATATTACCAATTATCCGATCTGGCAAGCCCCGAGTTCCGGAGGTAGGGTCGAGCCATGACACTGCTTGACCGTATCGCCCTGTTTTCGCCCCTAGATCTGGCGGCCTGCCTGTTGTTGATGCTCTGCTGGATCGGCATCGGCTGGCGCATTGAACACGCCACTTCGGAGCATCCCTCGGTCTCTGGCCTGATGGCCGAGTTCCGCCATGCCTGGATGATTCAGATGGTGCAGCGTGATCCCCGCATCTTTGACGCCCAGCTGATCGCAAATCTGCGACAAGGCAGCGCGTTCTTTGCCTCTGCCTCGATGATCGCCATCGGCGGAGGGCTGGCACTGATCGGCAATACCGATCAACTGGCCGGTGTGGCGCAGGATCTCAGTCTGGAGAGCGCGCCTGCCTTTGTCTGGGATGTCAAAATCCTTTTGGTGCTGTTGCTGTTGTCCAATGCGTTCCTGAAATATGTCTGGGCGCATCGGCTGTTCGGCTATTGTTTTGTGCTGATGGCCGCTGTGCCCAATACCGACGCCGACCCCCGTGCCTATCCCCGCGCGCGACAGGCAGCAGACCTGAGCATCACGGCCGCGCGCAGTTTCAACCGCGCCATGCGGTCCACCTATTTCGCGCTCGCCGCCGTCGCATGGCTGATCGGACCATGGGCGCTGGTTGCGGCGACAATCGTGACCTTTGCGGTGCTTTATCGGCGGGAGTTTGCCTCGCAGTCCCGCCAGATTCTGCAGCGGGTCCCGGCAAACTCGACCCCACCCTTAAACGAACCCTCAGGATCCGCTGCCAACACAGAGTTGTGACATTACCGCGGCAGGCTTCGGACCTATACTCGCGCCATGACAAAACTCTTCGCCTTGCTCGTGGCGGTAAGCCTGCCTGCGTCGGCGCTGGCCGATGATCCGCAAATAACTGATGCTGTCGCGCAGCAGACAGCTGACAGCTGGCGCATCAGCGTCACCCTGCGCCATCCCGATACCGGCTGGGGTCACTATGCCGACGGCTGGGCTGAGACAACATATACGCTCCGCCTGACCTGCACCTCATGCTGAACACCGCGCGGTGGCCGGTGCCTGCGCACCAGACGGGATGCGCCTGCTAAACCCGGTGATAGGGGCTGCCCGCCAGTATGGTTGCGGCACGATAGACCTGTTCTGCCAGCAGCACCCGCACCAGCATATGCGGCCAGACCATCTTGCCCAATGAAATTGAAAAATCGGCTTCGGCGCGCAGGCTCGGATCAATGCCGTCCGCCCCGCCGATCACAAAGGCAACATCCTGACGGCCGGTATCGCGCCAGTCAGACAGACGTTTGGAGAAATCCGGCGAGCTGAGCAGCTTGCCACGCTCGTCCAACACGCAGATGACAGCCCCCTTGGGGATTGCCTTGCGCAGCAGTTCCGCCTCAGCGGCCATGCCTGCGTTTTTCTTGTCCTCAACTTCAACAATCCGGCAGGGACCCAGACCCAGCACACGACCGGTACGGTCAAAACGCTCGATATAATCGTCGATCAGCTGCTTTTCCGGGCTGGCCCTGAGGCGCCCGACCACACAGAAATGGAGTCGCATGAGGAACTTTCGATACGGGTCCGCGCCAGACGCAAAGGGCAAGCTGCGCGGACCGATCTCTTGGAACCGGATCCCGTCGCTGGATCAGTTCTCGCTCTGGGCTGGTGACGTGCCTGCGGGCAACCACATTTTTTCGAGCTGATAGAATTCGCGCACTTCCGGGCGGAACAGATGGACGATGATATCGCCGGTATCGATCAGCACCCAGTCGCCGGTGTCCTTGCCTTCGACCTTGCAGACCATGCCATAGTCTTGCTTCAGGCGGTCGGCCAGCTTTTCAGCCATCGACGCCACCTGACGGGTCGAGCGACCCGAGGCGATGACCATATGGTCGCCAATAGCCGTTTTGCCGCGCAGGTCGATCTGCACAACATCTTCGGCCTTGTCGTCATTCAGCGAGGAAAGAACACGCGCCAGCAGCTCGTCGCTGGTTGGCTGTGATGTGGTAGCCATTACGGCCACTCCGCGACCAGCATCTGGGGCCGCCTGAGGTTCGGGTGACAGGACATTGTCCTCCTTGTAGCGCGCCGCCGGTCCCCCGGCGCTGGGGTTGAGTTAATGTAGCAAGCTACAAGCGGTTTTTCAATGAAGCTTGATGGTCGGCGGCTATGCGTCTTGTGCAGGCGTGAAAGCAGCGCGAAACGCATAGTCGGGCGGCCGGGTGATGTCAGTCCTGAATTGGCCGCGCGGCGGCTTCTGGGCCTGCCCCCGAACCATCCACTGTGCCGCCGCCCCGCCGTGCCTCCGTATCCTGCATTGCGACCGGCAGTGCGTCGTTCAGGACGCGCACTTCCCGTTGTGGGAAAGGTATGGAGATTCCGGCGCCTTTAAAGGCGTCCCAGAGCGCCAGATAGACATTGCCGCGAATATTCGTCAGACCGCCGGTCGGATCGCTGATCCAGAAACGCAGGACGTAATCCACGCTGCTGTCGCCAAAGCCGACGATGTGGCAGACGGGGGCACGCTTGCCACCGCTGAGCACCCGACCCACCGTTTTTGTGGCCTCGATGGCGACGCGGCGCACCTCATGCGGGTCATCATTGTAACCGGTGCCAAAATTCAGATCGAGCCGTACGAATCGGTCCGAATGGGACCAGTTGACCACCTGGCTGGTGATAAAATCCTCGTTCGGGATCAGATATTCACGCCCGTCGCGGGTCACCACGGATACGTAACGGGCGCCAAGCGCATTGATCCAGCCAAAGGTCTCGCCCAGCGAAATCACATCACCCGGTTTGATCGACCGGTCCATCAGGATGATGATTCCCGAGACCAGGTTCGACACCACTTTTTGCAGGCCGAAACCGATACCGACACCGATCGCGCCGGACAGGACTGCAAGCCCGGTAAGATCGAATCCGATGGCGCGAATGCTGAACAGCAAAGCCAAACCATAGAGCACAACCTGCACAGCCTTGCCCATCAGGACCTGCATCGACGGCGAGATATCCTCGTTCCGGCGCAAGCCACCGGCTGCGGCCTGCGTGCCGAGCCGCGCCATCGTCAGCAGCACCGCCCCCAGAACACAGGCTTTCAGGACCGCAAGCAACGACAGGTGCATGGACCCGATATCCAGCGCGACCCCATCGAGGAACTGCGCCACGTCATCGACAAGGTTGAGCGCGACCAGCGTGGCGTAGATCCACAGCGACCATGTCACCAGGCGGCGCAATGTCCGGTTATGCACGAATCGGGCCAGAAACCCGATCATCAGCCAGGCCACCCCCAGCGTTGCCGCAACACCGATCAGGTAACTTCGCGAGGGCCAGGTCATCTGCTGCATGACGACATAGGTGCCCCAGCAAAGAATAACGAAGTAAATCAGGGTGATGCGCCGCAGTACCTGCACCAGAACCCGCAAGCGCCACTTGGGCCAGCCGCTTCTGGATCTGGCCCAGCGGTCCCAGCCCGGCTGCGTCACGAGCCTCAGAACATAGGCGACGATGAAGAGACATATGATGATGGCGATCTGATACTGCCGCCAGCCGGGCGTCAGCCCCAACTCCACGACATGCAGGATCTGATCCCAAAGCGTGACCACCGTTGCTGGCAGTTCCAGTTCTTCCATGACGCGCCTCCTGCTTTTCAGGATGCCGATAGAGACCTGCCAAAAGCAAGGGGTCGCGGCCAGGCCTGTCAAAGATTTGGTTGTTTTTGCAACGCGGTAGGTCCGCCCACCCGGCGACAGGAGCTTCATTGACCGCCATTGGCACGACGCGCGCCGGGCGAATGGCGCGGTCATGACGGGCTGGCAGCTCAGAACGAATCTTGATTGCCGTGGCGTAGCGCGGTATCCCAGCGCTCATGACGCTCGTTTTGGCCCATCATATCGAACTGCAAGACCGCGCGCGCCTGCGCGAACGGTTCTTTGGCGCCGCCCGCACGGTTCTGGCGCGGCTATAAGGCTGCCGCCAAGCCCTTTTGCCAGCTACATTCCAAAAACTACGGGAGAGGACTCATGTCCCCCAAGACGCTCTACGATAAAATCTGGGATGCGCATGTCGCGCATGAAGCAGAGGATGGCACCTGCCTGCTCTATATCGACCGCCACCTGGTTCACGAAGTGACCAGCCCGCAGGCGTTCGAAGGCCTGCGCATGGCGGGCCGCAAAGTGCACGCGCCCGAGAAGACCATCGCGGTGCCGGACCATAACGTGCCGACCACGCTCGACCGCGCCAAAGGCATCGAGAACGAGGAAAGCCGTATTCAGGTCGAGGCGCTCGACAAGAACGCCCGCGAATTCGGCGTGCATTACTACCCGGTGGATGACGTCCGCCAGGGCATCGTGCACATTGTCGGCCCGGAACAGGGTTGGACCCTGCCCGGCATGACCGTGGTCTGCGGCGACAGCCACACCGCCACCCACGGTGCCTTCGGCGCGCTGGCACATGGCATCGGCACCTCAGAGGTGGAGCATGTGCTGGCCACCCAGACGCTGATCCAGAAAAAGTCCAAGAACATGAAGGTGGAGATCACCGGCAAGCTGAAGCCGGGTGTGACTGCCAAGGACATCACCCTGGCGGTGATCGGCGAGACCGGCACCGCCGGCGGCACCGGCTATGTCATCGAATACTGCGGTGAAGCGATCCGCGACCTGTCGATGGAAGGCCGCATGACCGTCTGCAACATGGCAATCGAAGGCGGCGCTCGCGCGGGCCTGATCGCACCGGACGAGACCACCTTTGACTATGTCAAAGGTCGCCCGCACGCCCCGAAGGGCGCCCAGTGGGAAGCGGCGCTGAACTGGTGGAAGACGCTTTACACCGACGAGGGCGCTCATTTCGACAAGGTCGTCACCCTGAAGGGCGAAGATATCGAGCCGGTTGTGACCTGGGGCACCAGCCCTGAGGACGTGCTGCCGATCACCGGCGTGGTGCCGAACCCCAAGGATTTCGAGGGCGGCAAGGTTGAAGCCGCGCGCCGCTCGATCGAATACATGGGGCTGACCCCCGGCCAGAAGCTCACTGACATCGAAATCGACACCGTGTTCATCGGCTCCTGCACCAATGGCCGCATCGAAGATCTGCGCGCTGTTGCCGAGGTGGTGAAGGGCAAGAAGATCAAGGAAGGCATGCGGGCGATGATCGTACCGGGTTCCGGTCTGGTGCGCGCTCAGGCCGAGGAGGAAGGCCTGGCCGAGATCTTTGCCGAGGCCGGGTTTGAATGGCGCCTTGCGGGGTGTTCCATGTGTCTGGCTATGAACCCCGATCAGCTGTCCGAGGGCGAGCGTTGCGCCGCCACTTCGAACCGCAACTTCGAGGGGCGTCAGGGCTACAAGGGCCGCACACATCTGGTGTCGCCTGCCATGGCTGCCGCTGCCGCGCTGACCGGCAAGCTGACCGATATTCGCGAGCTGATGTAAGGAATACGCCCAATGGATAAGTTTCAAAAACTCACCGGCGTCGCCGCACCGACGCCGCTCGTCAATATCGATACCGACATGATCATCCCGAAGGTGTTTCTGAAGTCCATTCAGCGCACCGGGTTTGGCAAGAATCTTTTCGATGAGATGCGCTACAACCGCGATGGGTCTGAGATTGCGGATTTCGTGCTGAACAAGCCGCAGTATCGCAACGCCGAGATTCTGGTTGCAGGCGACAACTTTGGATGTGGCTCCTCGCGCGAACATGCGCCGTGGGCGATCAAGGATTTCGGTATCAAATGCGTGATCTCGACCTCCTTTGCGGACATCTTCTACAACAACTGCTTCAAAAACGGGATCCTGCCCATCGTATTGCCGCAGGAGCAGGTTGATCTGCTGATGAAGGACGCGGAGAAGGGTGAGAATGCCCGTATGACCGTGGATCTGGAAGCACAGGAAATCACCACCTCCGACGGCGAAGTCGTCGCATTTGAAGTCGACGGTCACCGCAAGCACTGTCTGCTGAACGGGCTGGATGATATCGGCCTGACCTTGGAAAAATCCGCGTCCATCGCCAGCTTTGAAGACAAGGCCGCGCAGGAGCGCCCCTGGGTCTGACCCGACGGTTCAAACCGACTATGCACAGAAAAGCCGCCCCGCATGGGCGGCTTTTTCCATGAGGCGGGTCGCGGGCGAAAATCGGCAAACTCGAGGTTTCAACGATTTTCTGGCAGCCACTCGATCACCTGGCCATGCGGGCCGGTCCAGGCCAGCGGATGGCCATTCTGCGTCAGCAGAAACATATTGTCCCGCACCGGTCCCGCCCGGTCCGCAAACTGCGGGAAGACGCGCGTACCCTCGTTGCTGATCCAGATCGCCCCGCTGTTCAACATCATTTCCGCGAAGGCGTCGCGCTGGCCCTGATCGGCAACATAAGTCACCACCGCTGTATGAAAGACGACAACCGTCGCCTCGGAAGGTGCCTTGGCAATTAGAGCAGGCAGATCCTGGGTCAGATCCCCGGCGACAATCGACGGAGGAGCCTTCCTGGCAACGGCGATAGCGGCGCGCAGCCTGTCGAGGCGCGACTGATGTTCGGGCCATATCAGGTGTTCGAGCCAGCGGACATCCGCCTCGCAATTGACATCAAGCGGGTTCAGATCCAGCCCCGCGCGCCAGATGATTTCGGGATGCGCCCGCGGCAAAGTTGTACCGGGTGACGCATTGCAGATCATCACAGGGGCACGGACCCCGATTTGCTGCGACGGCGGCAGCTGATAACGTTCCCAATCATAGCCATAGTAGTCCGGCAACAGACAAAGCCCTGCGGATGCTCCGACCTCAATCAGGGCAATCGGTCCCGTGATCTGGGCCAATACGGGCAACAGGACCGCACAGCGTCCCGGCTCGTTCGTCTGGGTTGTCCGGCACAGCATCACGGCTGCGATATCATCCCCCTGCTCGTGGATTGCCCTATCCAGCCGGTCATCGCATGGGATATCGCCTGTAACCGAACGCAGTGCCGCGAACAGCAGATTCGGTTGCTGGCGATCCGCAGGGAGCGCTGACAGGAACGCCAGACAGCGCGGCGAGCGGGCTACCTGCAATGCAAGCCGTTCGTAAATCAGCGACCGGCCTGCCGCCTCCACCTGCGCGAATCTGGTGTAACGTGCGGCAATCTCGCTGGTCATGGCTCCCCCGGTCAGATGGTGCGGCGGTTGTCAGTGCGCTGACTGGACTGAGCTGCGCCCCCTCGTCCCGTGAAACGATTCTACTAGCCCTTTACGGCTGACATTCCACAATATCTTTTGAAGAAGTCGATAAGCCATTGTTTTCATTGCAACTCAAGATATGCAACTGATGCAAACCGGCACCAGTCTGCAACCCAAAGTACACGGAAGGATCCCAAATCACGTCATCAAACTTGAGCAAATTCCCGCTGACAGGCAGAAATAAGGCAGAAATGAGGCAGCGCTCGGCAACAACGTTTCACCAAGAAACGACTCCGAGCATCAAGTTGGAACAACGGCACGGCAATGCACCGGCCAGTCCAGTTTGAAGGGATCGAAGCGTGATTGCACGGATTACAGGCGCGGCCATCCGCGGCATCTTTGTTGCATTGTTGATCGCAATGCCATCGCTGTTGTTGCCGGATACGGCAACCAGATCACCGGAGGTGATTGCCCTTCTTGCGATCCTCGCAGCGGCGCTGACTTTTGCCGAATATTTCTCAAGCTACCCCAGTTTCGTCGAGTTTCGCGAAGCCCCGCCGCTGAACCGAATGCGGTTTATCGCCTTGGCGCTGATTGTCATTCTGGTCAGTCTGCTGGCGCGCCACCCGATCGAGGCAACAGCCCTGACGTCGCTGGTGCATGGGCTGGCCTCCTGGTTAGGAACTACGCTGGATTTTGCCTTTTCCCCCGTCCAGCTTATCGGGTTGATGATGCCAGCGCATGTGGAGCCTGAACTGGTGACCCGGGTGATGGCAGCGGCAGCGCTGACCTATATCGTTGCACTGCTTGCGATCACTGGTTTTGCTTTGGCGATCCGGCTTTATGACTGGCCGCTCGGCAATGGGCCATTCAACGTCTGGACAAATCTGCCGCTCTTCGACCCGACAACCGGCGGCGATGTGGTCGAACGACTGCAACGGGATGCGCGCATCAATATTGTTGGCGGGGTGCTTTTTCCCTTTGCGCTCCCGGCCGTTGTGAAACTGGCCTCGGGCCTGGTCGATCCCGGTCTTTTGTCCGCCCCGCAGACGCTGGTCTGGGTCGTCGCCGCCTGGGCGTTTGTGCCTACCTCCATGGTGATGCGCGGTCTTGCCATGCTGCGCGTCTCCGACCTGATCGCACAGAAGCGCCGCGCTGCTTACGCCAGTTCCGAGGCGTTGCAGACCGCATGAGAGCGCTGGCCACCCTGCTGTTGGCCGCCCTCTTTCCGCTGATTTGTCATGCCCAGCCCCAGGTCAAGCCACTGATCCGTATCGCCAGTTTCAACACCGAGCTGTCGCGCAAAGGGCCGGGTTTATTGCTGCGCGATCTGCGCCGCGGCGAAGATCCACAAATCACCGCCATTCTGGACAGCCTAAGTGCGGCAGAGGCTGATATCCTGCTGTTGCAGGGCATTGATTGGGATCACGATGGTCACGCCATCGCCGAGTTGCGCGATCAGCTGGACAAACGCCTGCCCCGCTATGATCACATCTATGCCCCACGTCCCAATAGCGGGTTGCACACCGGGCTGGACATGGACGGAGACGGGGAGCCTTCGACCGCCCGGGATGCGCAGGGCTATGGCCGGTTCACCGGACAGGGCGGGCTTGCGTTGCTGTCGCGGTTTCCGATCCTGCATGCCAAGGCGCGCGATCTCTCCGATCTGCTGTGGCGGGATCTTCCCGGAGCCATCCTTCCTGCCCACCCCGATGGTCGTCCGTTTCCCAGCCCACAGGCGCTAGCGATCCAGCGCCTGCCAAGCACCGGCCATTGGATCGTCCCGATCCTGTTGCCCGATGGTTCTGAACTGTCTGTCCTGACCTTTCAGGCGACGCCGCCGCTGTTTGACGGCCCTGAGGGTCGTAACGCGTTGCGCAACCGGGATGAGATCCGGCTCTGGCAGGTGTTGCTGGATGGCCGGCTTGGCCCCGTTCCCGCCGAACCCTGGGTTATCGCGGGCGGTGCGAACCTTGATCCCGACCGGGGGGCTGGCTATCGGCAGGCCATTGCAGATCTGCTCCGCGACCCAAGACTACAGGACCCGCGCCCGGTGGATCAGACCGGAGGCGCGGAAACCGTAAACTGGGGCAGATCCGGCCGTATGCGCGTAGACTACATCCTCCCGTCACAGTCTGCGCAGGTCGTCGCCTCGGGACTGATATGGGCCGAAGACATCGCGGATCGCTATAGCGGTTCTGAGCGCCCTGCCAGCCGTCACGCTCTGGTCTGGACAGATTTGCAAATCCAGAACTAAGGTCACGGCAACAAGATGGCGCAGGAACCGCCCTCTCAGCCATAAAAACAAAGCGATGGCGCGCTATATGCGCCCGGAACATTGACCCACGGGCGATGTGCCGTTACCCCCGGCTGCAAGCTTTCAAGGAGTATCCCTATGTCCAACCCATCGATTCTGATTCTGCCCGGCGACGGGATCGGCCCCGAAGTCATGGCCGAGGTCCGCAAGGTCATTACCTGGTATGGCGAAAAGCGCGATCTACAGTTCGATGTGAGCGAGGATCTGGTCGGTGGTGCCGCCTATGACGTGCACGGCAAACCGCTGGCGGATGAGACCATGGCAAAGGCGCAAGAGGTCGACGCTGTCCTGCTGGGCGCCGTGGGTGGCCCGAAATACGACGATCTCGACTTCTCTGTGAAGCCGGAGCGTGGGCTGCTGCGCCTGCGCAAGGAGATGGATCTCTACTCCAACCTGCGCCCGGCGCAGTGCTTTGACGCGCTGGCGGATTTCTCCTCGCTGAAGAAGGATATCGTCGCGGGTCTCGATATCATGATCGTGCGCGAACTGACCTCCGGCGTCTATTTCGGCGAGCCGCGCGGCATCTTCGAAGAGGGCAATGAGCGCGTCGGCATCAATACCCAGCGCTATACGGAGTCGGAGATCGAGCGCGCCGCCCGCTCTGCGTTCGAACTGGCGATGCGCCGGAACAAGAAACTCTGCTCGATGGAAAAAGCCAACGTGATGGAATCCGGCATCCTGTGGCGCGAGGTGGTGACCCGCGTTGCTGCGGACTATCCCGAGGTCGAGCTGTCCCACATGTATGCCGATAATGGCGCCATGCAGCTGGTGCGCGCACCCAAGCAGTTTGACGTGATCCTGACCGATAACCTGTTCGGTGACATCCTGTCCGACTGTGCTGCTATGCTGACCGGCAGCCTGGGCATGTTGCCCTCTGCGTCCCTTGGCGCACCGATGGCCAATGGCCGTCCAAAAGCGCTTTATGAGCCGGTTCATGGCTCCGCCCCGGATATCGCGGGCCAGGGCAAGGCCAACCCGATCGCCTGTATCCTCAGCTTTGCCATGGCGCTGCGCTACAGCTTTGATCAGGGCGCCGAGGCTGATCGTCTTGAAGCGGCGGTCGAAAAAGTTCTCGCTGATGGCCACCGCACCGCCGACCTGCTGGGCGAAGAAGGCGTATCGCCGATCAGCACCTCGGACATGGGCGATGCGATCATCGGCGCGCTCGACGCGAGCCTGTAAGGTTTCGGTCCATTGATCAGCGCGAGGGCCATATCGGGCCCTCGCAGCACCGTAGCCAGCCCTCGCCGGACCTTCATATCCGCGGTGCAGGAGGCCGGCGAACCTAGGGCGTGCGGTTCCATGCACGCGAACGGGTTTTAGTATTTTCCTGATAATGTTAGCGCTATAGTGCAAAAGCTCCCCCGCCCTGTTGCGCTTAGTCGGATTGTCCCATGAACATAAAAGCCGCCCTGCTTGCTCTTTTGGCCTATGCGATATTTTCAACCCACGACGTGGTGGTAAAGGTGCTTGGCGCAGATGTGTCGCCGATTCAGCTGGTGTTCTTCAGCAGTCTTCTGTCATTTCCGCTGCTGGTACTGATGCTGGTCAAGGATGCAACCCAAGGCCACCTGCGACCGGTCCACCCCTGGTGGATGACGGCACGGTCGGCGACGATGGCGGTGATTCCGGCCAGCGCCTTTTATGCGTTTTCAGAGCTGCCGCTCGCCGAGACCTATGCCCTGCTATTTGCCACGCCGCTTCTGATTACACTGCTGTCGATCCCGATTCTGGGCGAACGTGTCGGCTTGCCACGGCTGGCGGCCGTTGTGGTCGGGTTCATCGGCGTAATGGTGGTTTTGCGCCCCGGTGCGACCAGCTTTGGCCTCGGTCATGCGGCGGCGCTCTTCGCCGCACTCTGTGCGGCCTTCCAATCGGTTGTACTGCGTAAAATCAGCGCCGACGAACGCCGGGTGGTATTGATGATCTACCCGATGCTGATGACCTTTGCGGTTATGGGCCTGGCTCTGCCGCTGGTCTACGTCCCCATGGATGGCGTGACCTTCAGCGGGATCGCGGTCGTCGCTCTGTTCGGGTTTTGCGCGACCCTGCTGACGGTCAGCGCCTATACCATTGGCGAGGCGGCGATTGTCGCCCCCATGCAATATTCACAGATCATCTGGGCAACGATATTCAGCGTGGTTCTGTTCAATGAAAAGGTCGACTTGATGACACTGGTCGGTGCCGCGATCATTATTGCCAGCGGTATTTTCATCGTGTTGCGCGAAGCGTTTGGCGGGCGTTCGGACAACACCCCGGTTCTGCGCACCCGGACCCGTGGGTACACGGCTGGCGGCACCAATGTGTCGCTCATGCTGAAACGGCAAAGCCCGGAGAAACCGGCGGAATAGGGCTTGCATATCCAGCCGCTGCCGTGTAATTCCGCGCCACGGTCGGAGCGTAGCTCAGCCTGGTAGAGCACTGTCTTCGGGAGGCAGGGGCCGGAGGTTCGAATCCTCTCGCTCCGACCAAATATAAAGGCGCCCTGGGGCGCCTTTTATGTTTTTCGGGCTGGGTCTGAACAGGTCAGCCGCCGTTTGTCGCAAAACACATGAAGAGGCCGGCTCCTCCGGTCATCGCAAGCGCCTCCATCGAGCAGCCGCGCGAGTCATGCGCCGCATTCCAAGATGTATTGCCGCCACCATGCCGGTCATGATGCCCAACCGTTGCACTGCCCTCGCCGGAGCTGGTCCAGTTGCTGCAGGTTTTGTCGCCTTCCATCCACGGGAAATAGGCCGTGCCGTCAGCCATGGTCCCTGTCAGCAGGTCATGAACATTTGGCTTGTCACCACGCCCGTTCACCAGATTGCCGTTTTCATCCAGCCCTGTGGATTTGACGATATTCGGATTGAGGTGCAGCTCATCGAGGTTGGCGGCAATCTGCACCCCTTTGGCGTTATGCCAGGGGCCGCTTCCGATCCGGTCACGTGCCGAGATACCACGCTTGCCCTCTTCCTGGGTACTGAGATAGGCGCGCCAGGTTTTGCCAGTGACGCCTGCCGCCTCGGCGAGATTGGTGCAATGGGCGTCGGCACCCTCAAGCCCACCCAGATTGCCGCCTTTTCCCGAACCGACGCTGGTCACGAAGAAGCTCATGCTGGTGTCCTGGGCGAGTGCCGCCGGGCTGGCAGCTAAAAGCAGCGGAATAGCGGTGAGTGCCGCTTTGGCAGCGGCTTTGGTTGATATCATATCGGTCTCTCCCTGTTGATCGGACCAAGAGAGGCGAGATGCACAATACTGAGATCACGCAAACAGGCCCTCGCCCCCCGTGTCCAATGTATTCAGGTAGAGGCCGACGGAAGATTTTCAAATGAGCGGTTGGCGGCGCCGCTCGCGGGAGATGCACATCTGCGTGATCCAATGGCGCGCAAGCCGTCGCGCCGCCGGTAAACGATCCTAACCGAACCCCCACCACAAAAGAACAGAGAGGCCGCCACGGGGTGCGCGGGCGGCCTCTCGGAGGCATGTGCAGACATGTGGCTCTAACCCGCCCGATAGGCCCACCGACGTTGGCGTGCCGCAATCAACCGTGCAGACGTTTCAGAAGCTCGCTCAGAGACGCTTTTTCACCAGCGCTGTATTTCGCCACGCGGCTGCGCCAAAGTGTTGCCTGCGACCGCAGGATCAGCCCGTCGGACATCAGCTTCAGATGGTTTGCCCGCAGGGTCTCCCCAGTTGATGTGATGTCTGCGACCATTTCGGCGGTCTCGTTCTTGACGGTCCCTTCGGTCGCGCCCTGGCTATCAACCAGCTGATAGTCCGCGACACCGGCATCCATCAGGAATTCCCGTACCAGGCGATGGTATTTCGTGGCGATCCGCAACCGATGGCCGTGTTTGGCCCGAAACGCCGCTGCGACCGCGTCCAGATCGTCGATGGTCTCAACATCCACCCAGATCTGCGGCACAGCAAGGATCAGGTCAGCGTGACCAAAGCCGAGGCCTGCAACCTCTTCGACCTGCTGTTCCCAGAGCGGTAGTTTTTCCTGCACCAGATCAGTACCGGTGACGCCCAGGTGAATCCGCCCCGCTGCGAGTTCGCGCGGCATCTCACCGGCAGACAGCAGCACCAGATCAATGCCGTCGATCCCATCAACCGCACCGGCATATTCACGATCTGACCCGGTACGCGACAGGATGATGCCGCGTTTGGCAAACCATTCAAAGGTCTTTTCCATCAGCCGTCCCTTGGACGGCACACCAAGCTTCAGGCTCATGATTGTGCCCCTTCCAAGAGCAGCATCAGATCAGGACGAACGACGCCGCCGACGGCGGGGATCTCTGCTCCCTGCCCCAGCTGCCGTGTCAGCGCGTCATAGCGACCGCCGCTGGCAATCACCGGCAGATCGGGTCGCGCGTCGGCGTAAAACCCGAACACGAAACCATCGTAATACTCCATTGATGTCCGCCCGTAGGAGGCTTCGAAATCAAGGCTGTCCACATCGATGCCTCGGGCTTTCATCGCGGCTGTCCGGGCGTCCAGCCGGTCAAGCGCCGGGTTGATCGCTGGCAGATCCACGGCGATATCGCGCAGCTGCTCCGAGGCATAGGGGATAGTCTCCCGCACCGCCATCAGCGCCTCAAGCGCGGCCAGCTCGTTCTCTGCAATCGGCGGGGCGGCGGCATCCGCACGCAATGCATCAACGCGCGCATCCACCTCCGCCGGGCGGCGTTTGCCAATCGCAGGCACTTGCCCGGTCAAAACGCCTTCGGTCGACAACAGCTTGCGACGGCTTTCGGCGACAGGGACGCGGCCAGCAAACTGGTCAAGCATCGCCCGGAACCGGCGCGGCCGCCAGATGTGGCGCATGAGCGCAGCCTTGCGCAGCCTGGTGGTGTTGAGCCCCTCCACCGCAGCCATCAGGATACCGATATCCCCGGTAGCCGCACGCACCGGCAAATCACGAAGCTGGAGCGCAATCAGCGCAAAAACTTCAGCATCAGAACCGGCAGCATCGTTGCGTTCGAAGACCTCATAGCCAACCTGAAGATATTCATTGGCGCGATCCTCGTCATGTTCCTGACGGCGGAACACATCGCCCGCATAGGTGTAACGCGCCGGTTCGGCGCCATGGCTCATGTGCATCTGCACCACCGGCACGGTGAAATCGGGGCGCAGCATCTGTTCCCCGCGCAGCGCATCGGAGGTCACATAGGCACGGGCGCGAATGTCCTCGCCATATAGATCCAGCAGCGTTTCGGCAGGCTGTAGAAACGGCGGCTCGACCACCCTTGCCCCGGCGGCCTCGAAACTCATGCGCAGCCGCGCGGCCAGCGACAGAGCGCTCAGACGATCCCCCATCGTTCAGCCCTGCCCTGCAAGGATTTCGCGCACCTTGGCGACCAGATCACCGCGTGGCACCTCAAACTGGCTCGGACGCTCTTTCCACTCTTCGAGGGTGGCGTTCTCGGCAATCTGCGCGCCGAGGATCAAATCCTTGATCTGCACCACACCGCGATCTTTTTCCTCGCCGCCTTCGATCACCGCTATGGGCGAGTTGCGCTTGTCCGCGTATTTCAGCTGGTTGCCGAAGTTCTTGGGATTGCCAAGATAGACCTCAGCCCGGATGCCTGCATTGCGCAGCTCGGCCACCATGGTCTGGTAGTCCGCCATACGCGCCTTATCCATCACCGTCACCACAACCGGGCCGGTGGTCTTTGCCTCGATCCGGCCTTTCTCGCGCAGCGCGGCCAAGAGCCGGTCAACACCGATGGAGACGCCGGTCGCCGGGACTTCCTGACCCGTGAAGCGCTTCACCAGATCGTCGTAACGCCCACCGCCCGAAACCGAGCCGAACTGCCGTTTACGGCCCTTCTCATCCAGAATCTCGAAGGTGAGTTCGGCCTCGTAAACCGGGCCGGTATAATAGCCGAGGCCCCGCACGACCGAAGGGTCGATATCGATGCGGTCAGCGCCATACCCACCAGCGGCCAGCAGATCGCCGATCTGCTCCAGCTCGGCGACCCCCTCCGCGCCAATCGCACTACCCCCAATGGCGGCGCGCAGGTTGGCAAAGGTCTTGGCGGCGTCAGCGCCCTTGGAGGTCAGGAACGCCAGCACGGGTGCTGCCTGGTCATCGCTTAGGCCAACGCCGTCGATGAAGGCACCGGAGGCATCAAGACGCCCCTTGGTCAGCAGCTCGCGGACACCAGCCTCGCCCACCTTGTCGAATTTGTCGATGGTGCGCAGCACGTCGTCACGTTTGGCATCGCCCGCCTCAAGGCCCATCGCCTCAAGCACGCCATTCAACACCTTGCGGTTATTCACCCGCACCAGATAGTCACCGCGCGGAATGCCAACGGTTTCCAGCGTGTCGGACAACATCGCGCAGATCTCGGCATCGGCGGCCATGGAGGCGGTTCCAACGGTATCCGCGTCGCACTGGTAGAACTGGCGATAGCGGCCCGGACCCGGTTTCTCGTTGCGCCAGACCGGCCCCATCGCATAGCGGCGGTAAGGCGTCGGCAGATCATTGCGGTGCTGGGCATAGACCCGTGCCAGCGGGGCGGTCAGGTCGTAGCGCAGCGCCATCCAGTCGCCGTTGCCGCTTTCGTCATATTCCTGCCAGGCAAAGACACCCTCGTTCGGGCGGTCCACATCGGGCAGAAACTTGCCCAGTGCCTCGACTGTTTCCACCGCCGAAGACTCCAGCGCATCAAACCCGTAATGATGATAAACACCCGCAATGGCCCGCAACATCTCGCTGCGCTGGCTCACCTCTTCGCCGAAATAGTCACGGAAGCCCTTCGGCGTGATCGCCTTGGGGCGGGGCTGTTTCTTGACTTTGGCCATCTTGGCCTCCTCGGGGTGTCAAATGGGTCAGATACTCGCCCGGCGGTCTAGCCCAAGGGCGGCCCAACAGCAAGGCGGCAGAGCGCGCAGGCCCTATGGCCGCGCCGTTGTTGCCTGATCTCCATGCAACCCAAAGCGGCGGCGTTGGCACAACCGAGCATGGACCCTGCACGCAACTGCCCCTATGACAGCGGCAGACCCGAAGGGAGAAACCGATGCAACATCTCGAAGAACAGATCGCCCACCTGACGCGCACCGTCGATGAGCTGAGCGATGTGGTCAACCGGCAGCAATCCGAGATTGACCGGCTGACCCATCGTGTCGCCATGCTGTTTCAGCGGGAAGCTTCACGCGAGCAGGACGGTGGCGGCGGGGTTGTCATTGGCGACGAACGTCCTCCGCATTATTGATCTCTCCCTCAGTCGGCGCCTGTCGCCCACGCCTGTGCTTAGCGCTCCTTCGACGTTGGCGAGGGTCTGAAAGACAGCAGCCGCAGCGCATTAAGCGTCACCAGGACCGTGGCGCCAGTGTCGGCCAGAATCGCGATCCACAGGCCCGTGATCCCCAGAACCGATGTCGCGAGAAACACGCCTTTCAGCCCCAGTGCCACGGCAACGTTCTGGCGAATATTCGTCAAAGTGGCGCGCGACAGGCGGATAATGCCGATCACATCGCTGACCCGGTTGCGCAAGATCGCGGCATCTGCGGTCTCAAGGGCCACATCGGTGCCAGACCCCATTGCGACACCAACCTGCGCTGTCGCAAGCGCGGGCGCATCATTGATCCCATCGCCGACCATCATGACCTGACCGCGCTGTGTCAGCTCTTGCAGGGCCGCTACCTTGTCCTGCGGCATCAGCTCTGCACGGTGATCAATCCCCAGCTGGCCGGCGATGGCGGCTGCCGTGCGGGCATTGTCCCCTGTCAGCATCGTTGCGGTGATCCCCATCTGTCGGAGCGCGCGCATCGCTTCCACCGCATCTTCGCGCGGCTCGTCCCTGAGCGCGATCAATCCATATAGAACCTCGTCGCTGAACAGGGCGACAACGGTCTTCCCCTCGGCTTCAAGCTCGGCAGCCTGCACCATGGAAGCCTGCGCCATCACACCTGTTTCTGCGGCAAAGCGCGGCGATCCGACGGTGATGACAACCGACCCGAGCTTGGCAGAGGCCCCCTTCCCCGGCACCGCGCGGGCTTCCTGCACCGGCGGAATATCTACCCCGGCTTCGACAGCTCGAGCATAGATCGCCTCGGCCAGAGGGTGGCTCGACTCCCGCTCGACCGCTGCGGCGAGTTGCAGAACGCTGCCCTCACTGCCCTGAACCACAACGATATCCGTGACCTGAGGTCGCCCACGGGTCAGCGTGCCTGTCTTGTCGAATGCAACATCGGTGGTGCGGGCGGCGGCCTCGATCACTGCGCCCCCTTTCAGAAGCAGACCATGGCGCGCACCGGACGACAGCGCCGAAGCGATGGCGGCGGGTACGCTGATCACCAGGGCACAGGGACACCCGATCAACAACAGGGCAAGGGCGCGGTAGATCCATGTGTCCCAATCCATCGCGAAGACCAGCGGCGGCACCAATGCGACCAGCAGCGCGATACCCACGATGATCGGCATATAGATCCGGCTGAAGCGGTCGATGAAACGCTCTGTCGGCGCACGGGCGCTTTCTGCCTCTTCCACCAGCCGGATAATCCGCGAAATGGTGTTGTTGGCTGCGGCGCGGGTCACCCGCACCCGCAGCACCGCCTGGGTGTTGATTGATCCGGCAAAGACTTCGGATCCCGGTTCCTTGAGGCTGGGCATGCTCTCGCCCGTCACCGGACTTTCGTCGACGCCCGAGATACCGTCGATCACTTCGCCATCCGCAGGCACGCGGTCACCTGGGCGCACCACGACAATCTGCCCCTCCCGCAGGCGATCTGCGGCGATCTCCTCCAGGGTGTCACCACCTTCAAGCAGCGCCGTCTTTGGCACCAAATCCGCAAGCGCCCGGATACCATCCCGCGCCTTGTTGGCAGCCAGGCCTTCGAGCATCTCACCCACGGCAAAGAGAAACACCACCAGTGCCGCCTCTTCGGCAGCACCGATAAACAGGGCGCCAATCGCTGCGATCGACATCAGCATTTCAATGGTAAAGGGCATCCCCGCCCGCAGCATCGCAAAGGCACGCCGCGCCACAGGAGCCACTCCGATCAGGGTCGCCAGCATGAACGCCCAGAGACCAACCGTAGGCGATGCCAGCAGCTTAATGCTCCAGGCCAGCGCCAGCAGCAGCCCCGTCACCAGCAGTAATTGCCCCTTGGCACTGTGATACCAAGGCGGGGCCACTGCATCGGCGGCATCGGCGTGCTGTACGCCGCCACAGCAGGGCGCAGAGGTGCCAGCTGGTGCAGTGCTGCTTGCCGTGACACCAAACCCCAGCCCGCGCACCGCCTTCTCGACGGCCATCACCGAGCCTTGGCTTGGATCAAGCTCCAGGCGCAGCCGCTCCGACATCATGGCGACCTCGACGCCGCTGACACCCGGCAGTCGCTCAACCGCGCCACGCACCTTGGTCGCGCAGGACCCACAGTCCATTCCGGTTACCCGCCACTCCAGCTGCTCAATCGCATCCCTAGCCATTCCAATGTCACCTTTTTTGTCATCACATCGTGTCGGCTGCTTATGTAATTGCTACAGCAGCTGGAGCTTCAAGCGCTTTCTTCAGAAAAATCTGATCCGAAAACAGCAGTATTCGGGATGTGCCGCAACGGTCTTCTTGGGGCCGGGCAGAAAGCCGCTAGGCTGACAGCAAGGTCGCGACATCATCCGACATTACCCGACAGGAGGCCCGCCATGCTGACAGGAATTCGTGTAATCGAGATCGAAGGGCTGGGCCCTGCGCCCTTCGCCGCGATGATGCTGGCGGATCTTGGCGCGGATGTCATATGCGTTCACCGCAAAGGCGAGGGCGCGGGTTTGATGCCTGCACATCCGATCATTGATCGCGGCAAACGCTCCATCACGCTGGATCTGAAATCGCCCGCTGACGTCGAAACGCTGCTGCATCTCGTCGAGACTGCCGATGCGCTGGTCGAGGGCTTTCGACCCGGTGTTATGGAGCGGCTGGGGCTGGGGCCGATCACATGTCACGCCCGCAACCCCGACCTCATTTATGGGCGTATGACCGGATGGGGGCAGGATAGCCCCTTGGCCGAAACCGCCGGTCACGACCTGAACTATATCGCGCTGTCCGGGGCGCTTTGGTATGATGCAACGCCCGGCACCCCTCCCCAGCCACCGGCGACTTTGGTGGGCGATATCGGCGGTGGCGCGCTTTATCTGGTCGCGGGTATTCTGGCAGCGCTGGTAAGGCGCGAAAACCGTCACGGCGACACGCCAGCCGGATGCGTCGTCGATGCCGCGATCTACGATGGCTCGGCCCATATGATGAACCTGTTGATGACGTTGCAGCAGGCCGGACAGTTCAGCAGCCTGCGTGGGAAAAGCCTGCTGGATGGGCCGCATTGGAGCCGCTGTTATGTCTGCGCCGATGGCGGGTACATCAGCGTGCAATGTCTGGAACCACAGTTTTACGCCGAGTTTCTGTCGCGCCTCGATCTGAGCGAGGATGCCCAATTCGCCCGGCAGCACGACAAAAGCCTCTGGCCGGTGCTGGGCGCAAGGCTGGCCGGTATCTTTGCCGCGCAGCCGCGCGACCACTGGGACAGGCTATTCAAGGGCAGCGACGCCTGCGTGGCACCGGTATTGTCACCCATCGAGGCAGAGGCACATCCGATGAACCAGCGCAGGACCTGGGTAACAGCTGAGAATGGCCTCCAGGCCGCTGCGGCGCCACGGTTCTCTGGTCAGGACAGCTGGGAGGTCCCACCGGCCCCGGCACGTGGCCAGCACAATTCCGAGATACTGGCGGAGCTGAGGCAACGGCAGCGCTAGGATCAGCTGTCTTTCTTGGCCTTCTCCGCCGCTGCTTTCATCCGCGCCAGGAGTTCGGCTTTGGTTTCGCGCGCACCATAGGGGTTCTTGGCGCTGCCCTTGGCATTATGCTCCTGATGACGCGGGCTGTTTTTGCCCATTCTGGGGGCTCCAGATTTCTTGTAATCCATCGACTTGCCCTTTCGGCGTGAGTGGAAAACGCGCTGATGCCGCAATTGGCCTCAGCGCGCAAGACGAACATGATCGCCGGACAGCTCTGTTCAGCCCGGTCAGCTGCCGCGCACCGCGTCGATCATCCGTTGCACATTGTCCGGATCGGCGTCCGGGGTGATCCCGTGGCCGAGGTTAAAGATATGCGGCCCCTTGCCGAAAGCTTTGACGATACGGTGGGTGTCATCAATCAGCTCCTGCCCCCCCGTCACCATATGGCGCGAGGCAAGATTGCCCTGAACACAGCCGTCAACCTGCACATTGGCCGCCGCCCATTCGGGGTCAACGGAGTTATCAAGCGCCACACAATCGACACCCGTCGCCTTGGCAAAACCGACATATTTTTCCCCCGCCTCACGCGGGAAACCGATCACAGGAATTTCGGGATGGAGCTGTTTCAGCGCGGCAGTGATCTGGCGGCAGGGAGCCAATGCGTATTTCTCAAACGCCTCGCCACTCAGCGATCCTGCCCAGCTGTCAAAGATCTTGACCACTTCAGCACCGGCTTTGATCTGCATCGAGAGATATTCGATCGTCGCCTCAGTGATACGGTTCAGCAGCGCCTCAAACAGCGGATTGTTTTTCTGACGCAGCAGATGCGCAGGCCCCTGATCCGGCGTGCCGCGTCCCGCGATCATATAGGTCGCGACGGTCCAGGGCGCTCCGGCAAAGCCGATCAGCGTGGTTTCGCGGGGCAAGGCAGCCGAGAGCAGCCGCACGGTTTCATAGATCGGGTTCAGCGTCTCATGGATGTCGCTGACCGGTCCCAACTTGGCAAAATCGCTCTCCGTTGTGACCGTCGACAGGCGCGGCCCCTCGCCGGTCACGAACCAAAGATCAGCCCCGAGTGCCTGCGGCACCAAGAGGATATCGGCAAACAGAATCGCTGCATCGAAACCGTAGCGACGGATCGGCTGCAGCGTCACCTCAGTCGCCAGTTCTGGATTATAGCAGAGCGACAGAAAGTCGCCGGCCTCAGCCCTGGTGGCGCGGTACTCGGGCAAATAGCGGCCCGCCTGGCGCATCATCCAGATCGGCGGCACATCCTGTGTCTCGCCCGCCAATGCGCGCAGCAGCTTCTTCTGTTCGGCCATGATCACCCTCATATCTGTGTTGCATCTGAGGTCTAGCCTTGGCGGCAAATTGTCAAGGGCAGCAGGACCGGTGCTTGTCATGGCATTATGTCGCGATTAAGGGTCGATATATGACACAGATCGATCTGCCCTCCCCCGCTTCGCCCCTGAAAATCGGCACCCGCGGTTCGCCTTTGGCGCTGGCCCAGGCCCATGAAACCCGCGCCCGACTCATGGCCGCCTTCGATCTGCCACAGGACGCATTCGACATCGTCGTGATCAAGACCAGCGGTGACAATCAGGCGCTGATCGCGGCAGATAAACCGCTGAAGACATTGGGTGGCAAGGGGCTGTTCACGAAGGAAATCGAAGAGGACCTGCTGTCCGGTGCTATCGACATTGCAGTGCATTCCATGAAGGACATGCCCGTAGCGCAGCCTGGGGGGTTGCTGCTGGACACCTATCTGCCGCGTGAAGACGTGCGTGATGCTTTCATCTGCGCCGATGTCTCATCCATCGCGGAGCTGCGCGAAGGCGCCGTTGTCGGCACCTCCTCACTGCGGCGGCGCGCACAGCTTCTGCATCGGCGTCCCGATCTCAAGGTTGTGGAATTTCGGGGCAATGTGCAGACACGGCTGACCAAACTGCGCGATGGTGTGGCCGAATGCACCTTTCTGGCGATGGCCGGGCTCAACCGTCTTGGCGCCGATCAGGTTCCGGCAACCGCCATCCCCCCAGAAGACATGCTACCCGCCGTCGCCCAGGGTGCCATTGGCATTGAGCGCCGACAGGGCGATAGCCGTATCGGTGATATGCTGGCGGCTCTGCATGACCGCGAGACCGGGCTGCGCCTGACCGCCGAGCGCGCATTTCTTGCCGCGCTGGATGGCTCTTGCGAGACCCCGATCGCTGGTCTTGCGACGTTGGAGGGCAACAGTCTGAGGCTGCGCGGCGAAGTCCTGCGCCCTGACGGATCGGAAGCGATCAATGACGATCAGACCTGTGCGCTCGAAGACGGTGCGGAGCTGGGCCGCGAGATGGCCGCGAAACTTCTGGCGCAAGCCGGAGCGGGCTTTTTCGACTGGAAGCACCAGGATCGGCAGTAGAATGCGAGGCGCTGCCTCGCGCTCCGGGATATTTTGAGCCAGAAGATGGCCCGGCCGGTGCAGCTCAGATCTGCCCCGACCAGCGCAGCCAACGCTCTGGCCCGCCGCCAAAGACGTTGAGGTCGACGTTGCCAGTGATCCCGGGCACGCGTCCGGTGCCGGTATATTGCCAGAACCGCCAGAGCGCACCGGGATAGGTGACATGCGGGTGATCCGCGACCGAGCGCAACCAGAACTCAGTATCCCGCAGGCGGCCGATGCTGGTCTCACGGTAGAAATCCACCGTCGTGTAGAGCACAGGCCGCTGGCCATAATGCGCTTCCAGAAGGTCCAGAAACCGCTTTGCCTCCGCCCGCACCCTGGCGCCGGAGGGACGTTTGGTGCAGGTGCGAGAATGTGGCGTCCACTCCATGTCCAGCACATGCGGCAGGGCCGCGCTGTCGCGGGGGACATGACGGATGAACCAGCGCGCCTGTTCCGCGGCCGGGCGGCAGAAGTAGAAGTAATGATAGGCGCCGCGTTTGACGCCCGCCTGTCGTGCGGCACGCCAGTGATCGCGGAATTTCGGATCGGTGAGATCACCGCCTTCTGTTGCCTTCAGATAGGCAAAGCTGATGCCTGCAGCCCGAACCCGGCGCCATTCGATGTCCCCCTGCCAGCGTGAGACGTCGATGCCATGGATGGGGTACGACCATGGCGTGCGCCCGTCCCAAGGGTGCGGATCGCTGTCGGCGAATTTAGGGTGGGTGATCAGCCGCGCCCGCGCCGCGGCAAGGCTGGCGGTGGTTTCTCCGGGCTGCACCGGCTGGCCTATTGGCGGTGTCGGTGGCGCAACCGGTGTTTTTCGGCCGCTACAAGCGGCAAGGACCATCATCCCTGCAAGCACCCACCAAAATCTGCTCATCCCGACCTGCCCGATCTCTGCGATTTTCGCTTTGGTTCAGTAAAGCCCGCCAGCCCGTTCAGAGCAATGATCAAGACAGCGCGCCCGCGCCATCAGCAGGAGATCGCGCGAATTGATCAGACCCATTTCGCCATCGGCGGCAGGCTCATCAGGACGGCATTGGCGTCATGGCCGGTTTCCAGGCCGAATTTGGTGCCGCGGTCATAGACCAGATTATACTCGGCATAGAGGCCGCGATGGACCAGCTGGACGTCTTTCTCCGCTGCGCCGAATGCCATCGGCCTGCGTTTTTCGACCAACGGCAGATAGGCAGGAAGGAAGGCGCGGCCAATATCCTGCGTCAGGGCGAAATCTGCCTCCCAGTCGCCGCTGTTGCGGTCATCCATGAAGATGCCGCCAACCCCGCGCGCCCTCTGCCGGTGAGGGATGTAGAAATACTCATCCGCCCAGACCTTGAGCTGGGGATACAGCCCGGCGCCATGGGCCGCCAAGTGCTGTTCCTGCATGCGGTGGAAATGGGCGGTGTCCTCATCGTATTCGATACATGGATTCAGGTCAGACCCCCCGCCAAACCACCAGGCATGCGGGGTCCAGAACATCCGCGTGTTCATATGGACCGCGGGGGCATGGGGGTTCTGCATATGTGCCACAAGAGAGATGCCAGAGGCCCAGAAGCGCGGATCGTCCTTCATCCCCGGAATGCCCTTGCGCGCCGCCATGGCATTCTGGGCGCGCTCACCCAATGTGCCGTAGACCTCAGAGATATTCACGCCGACCTTTTCAAAGACGCGACCGCCGCGCATCACGCTCATCAGGCCACCACCGGCATCACTGCCATCCTCGGCAGAGCGCGTGGTTTCGCTGACCTCGAAACGGCCGGCAGGCTGATCATTGAAAGGGCCGCTGGCATGGCTGTCTTCCAGCGCCTCGAAGGCGGCCACAATCGTATCACGCAAGGATCTGAACCAAGCTGCCGCTCGGGCTTTTTCGTCGATCATTTCAATGCTCATCTGGTCGCCTATATGCGCAAAGGTGAAAGCCGCTTAATGGACCGGCACCGCGACAGTGTCCAGCAGCGTGCGGCCACCGTCCAGGGTAACGATCTGGCCGGTCATAAAGGCCGCCGCGTCAGAGGCCAGGAACTGCGCCGCCTCGGTCAGTTCACTGGGGGAGGCAATACGCCCCAAGGGGGTATGGCGTTCGATATCCTGCCGATAGGCGCGATTATCCTTGAGCGTCGCCTGCATCGACGCGCTCATTACAGAGCCGAACGCAATGGAGTTGACCCGGATCCTATGAGGGGCCAGCGAAACCGACAGCGACCGGGTCAACTGATCAAGCGCAGCCGAGGCCACACAATAGGCCAGCAGTTCCGGGTGCGAGCGGCGTGCGGCGATGGATGACAGGTTGATGATGGCGCCATTGGGCCCGCCATTGTCGCGTTGCTCACCCTGTTTGATCATCCGCCGTGCGACCTGTTGCGACAGGCGCATGGTCGGCAACAGCGTCTCGTTGAGCAGCAGCTCCATCGACTTGTCTTCCGGGTCCAGCGGATCGGTCGGCACCACCTGCCGTGCGCCATTGACCAGGATGTCGATATCGTCGAAGGCATCAATGGTTGCCGACAAAAGATTGGCAATGGTGAGCCGTTCCCGAAGGTCCCCGGCAAAGTACCGGATATTGCTTTCATCCGCTTGCGTGCCAAGCTCGCTCAGCAGCGCCGCCTCATCGGTATCGGCAAACATGACATTGGCACCGGCTGCTGCGAATTGTTTGCCAATGGCAAGACCGATGCCACTGGCCGAACCGGTGACGATGGCCGTTTTGCCGGAAATGGAAAAAGACATGAATGATCTCCGTCAGGATCCGGGGGGCGCCACGGCACCACCCCGTTTTTCAGCAACCTAGACTGCCGACAGAAACAAGGGAACCACCCTTTGTGTTTGGTCGTTGTCAGCGACGGTGACGACGCGGTCGGCTGGCCCGCAGCACCTTGAACCGATTGTCCCCGGCGACCTCATCGACTGTTACGAACTGCTCGGCAAGCGTCGCCTCATAGGGCAGATGCCGGTTTGCAACAATCCAGAGCGACCCTGACGGTGCCAGCATACCGGACGCCGCAGTGATAAACGCCTGTCCGAGCGACGGTTCTGCCGTGCGCCCAGTGTGGAACGGCGGATTGGAAATGACGCAATCAACCCGTTCTGGCGCAGACCAGCTGCGGGCATCGGCCCAGTGGAAGTGGGCGCGGGGATCGCTGACGTTCTTTCGCGCACAGCTGAGGGCATTATGATCAGCCTCAATCAGATGCAGCGCCGTCACGCCCTCGCGTTGCAGGATCGCAGCGGCGAGATAGCCCCACCCGGCCCCAAGATCGACCACATTGCGGCCCAGCTTCTCCGGCAGTGCGGCGACCAGCAGAGCCGAAGCCGGATCAATGCCATCGGCGGAGAACACACCGGGAGCCGTCTGAAAACCACCCTCGACCTGGGCAGCTGCGCCCTGCCAGTCCGCCAGATCGGAGTGCGTCGCGTCGAACCAGAACGCCTTGCCGTGTGCCTTTGATATCGGGGCCGACACTTCGGTGCGGGCACGCAGCGCCTTCAGCACCGAATCGACCCCATCGGTCTTGCCACCATCGACAAGCACGGGGCCGTCGCAGACCTCGGCGGCCTTGGCCAGCAGTGCGCGCGCCAGAGCCTTCGCCCGTGGCAAGAGAACAACCGCTGCCGCGAACCGCTCGTCCGCAGGCAGCTCGGGCACGCAATCGTAGCCTTGGCCCGCCAGCGCAATATGATCGGGCGCAAAGGGTTGTACGATCAGCAGCCGCTCTTTTGGCAGCGCCGACAGGTCAAGGTCGGACAGCGGGTGAAACACAACGATGCGGCCGGAGTCGGGCACGGAAAATCCGCCCGTCTCGACGGCCAGGGACAGGCGAACAGACATCTAAAAGCCTCTTTTTATTCTTCTTTTTCCATCGTGCATTGCAACGGATGCTGATGGCGGTGGGCAAAATCCATCACTTGCCCCACTTTTGTCTCGGCGATCTCATGGCTGAAAACGCCGACCACCGCGACGCCTTTCTTGTGAACGGTGAGCATCACTTCGAAGGCCTCGGCATGGGTCATGCTGAAGAACCGTTCCAGCACCATGACCACGAACTCCATCGGAGTGTAATCGTCATTCAGCAACAGCACCTTGTAGCGCGGCGGACGCTGCGTTTTGGGTCGGGTCTTGGTCAGGACACCGAGATCGGTATCGTCATCTGAATGATCCGACATCATAACTGGCGTATGCAGCATTGGCACAGACTTCCGATCGTGGATGGATTTTGATGTCCCGCTTATATAGCCTTTCTGATGGATAGGAAAAGGGATTGAGAGTGTCGGATTGACTCGAAAATTGACAACAATTGGCTTCGATGCCGATGATACCCTTTGGCATAATGAACGATTTTTCCGCATCACCCAGGACCGCTTTGCCGAATTGCTGATGGATCACGTTCCCGATGATCTCGATTCGCAGGCTTTGGGGGAGCGGCTGCTGGCAGCGGAAAAACAGAACCTCGGGCGTTATGGATATGGCGTTAAGGGGTTCACCCTGTCGATGATTGAAACCGCCATTGACGTGACAGAGGCCCAGGTGCCTGCCTGCGTCATACAGGAGCTGATCACCGCCGGGCAGATGATGCTCTCCTACCCTATCGAGTTGCTGGAGAACGCGCGGACAGCGGTTGAAGCTCTGGCCGACAGCCACCGCGTGGTGCTGGTCACAAAAGGCGACCTGCTGGATCAGGAGCGCAAGCTGGCGCAATCCGGGCTGGGTGATCTGTTCGACGGGGTCGAAATCGTCTCGGAGAAGACGCCGCAGATCTATGCCGAAATTTTCCTGCGCCACGGCGATGGCGCGGAGCGGGCGATGATGGTTGGCAATTCCATGCGTTCGGACGTGGTCCCGGCAATCGAGGCAGGCGGCTGGGGCACATATGTGCCGCATGGATTGATCTGGGAGGTCGAGTTTGCTCCGGCGCCGACCCATAGCCCTCGATACACCGAAATCGCGGATCTGGGCGCACTGCCCGCGCTGGTGGCCGAGATCGGCTGATCCGCGCTATCGCGACTCTCGCCTTCATCACTCAACAAACGGACACACCAATGCCCCACGCCGAAATTAAATACAGCAGCGATCTGGATCTCGACATCCCCGCGATCCTGGCAGAAATCGAACAGGTCATCCTATCCCACGACGATGGGGCCGGTGATTGCAAGGGACGCGGCTATCCGACCGACGCCTATCATCACAGCCATGTTGTGGTGAAGGTCTCCGTTCTGGTGAAACCCCATCGCGATGCCGCGTTTTCCAACAGGCTGCTTGCGGCATTGAAAACCGCAATCACAGCACGAATCTCCACCCCCTGCGCCTTTTCTCTGGAGCTGGCCTACATGGGCCCTTTCTACACGACAGGACCGCATCACCCCTGACAGACTCGCGGATTCAGCCCGTCATGCCCTGCTGGAATCGCTCAATGGGCGGCGTGTCGGCCGTGCCTTGTTGCAGCAGGGCACCAGACGCAGGCGTGCAACCGCCAATAGCACGCGCCGCGGCAATTTTTTTCGCTAACACTTCCTTAACCAACCGCCGATCTAGTGGTCATCATTGCAGCGCACCACTAGATGTCGAAGAGCAAACTCTGAACTCGATTTTTCCTTAAAAACCGGGCTGTTTATTCCAAAGTGACCCTGTGCTACGCTTTTTTTAATACAGGCAAAAACGTCAGTCGGAAAACCGGCGACAAGAGGCAAAAATGGCAGATATCGTGCAGGTCAGGCGGACTCCGCTGATCCGCGCTTTGCGGGTGTATTCCCGTTTGGGGCGTTGGGTCTTGGGACTGGTTATTTTCCTATCGATGGTCGCAACTGCGCCGCCCAGTGCGATGGCAGCCCCCTATGCCGCGATGGTCATCGACGCCCGGACGGGCGAAGTCCTGCACTCCCGAAATGCAGACACCCGGCTGCACCCGGCCTCGCTGACCAAGATGATGACGCTCTATATTGCGTTTGAAGCCATTCGCAACGGCGAGATTAGCCTCGATACAGAGGTCAAGATCAGCCGTAACGCCGCATCCGAGCAACCGTCGAAACTGGGTTTGAAGGCCGGACAGCGCATCGCCTTTCGCTACCTAATTCGGGCCGCTGCCGTAAAATCCGCCAATGATGCCGCCACTGCCATTGGCGAGACACTCGCCGGATCCGAAGCCGCCTTCGCCCGCCGCATGACCCGCACGGCCAAGGCGCTTGGGATGTCTCGCACCACCTTCAAAAACGCCCATGGCCTCACCCAGAACGGGCATCTGTCCACCGCGCGTGACATGACCACGCTCGGGCGGCATCTGCTCTATGATTATCCCGAGTATTACAATCTGTTCTCGCGCCGTTCGGCGGATGCCGGTGTGCGCAACGTGCCCAACACCAACCGTCGTCTTCTTGCGGCCTATCGCGGTGCCGACGGGATCAAGACCGGCTACACCCGGGCCGCAGGTTTCAATCTCGTCGCCTCCGCAGAACGTGGCAACGAACGGATCATTGCCACTGTTTTTGGCGGCAAATCATCAACCTCTCGTAATGCCAAAGTCGCCGAACTCCTCGATCTTGGGTTTCGCCGCGCGCCAAGCAGCGCCAAATTGCGGCGGCCGGCGCGCCCGCCCTACCAGGGCAATCGTGGTCTTGGCACCCAGCTGGCCAGCGCTGACGAACCCGCAGCCGACGGGGCGGCGGGCAAGACCATCCGCGTCTCGGGTCTGGTGAAAACCAGCCTGCGCCCCAGACGCCGTCCAGGCGCCGCTGAACCTGAGGCCGCAACAGTGCTGGCCGAGGCTCAGACCGAGGCTGAGACCGAGACGACCACCAGCGAAATCCCAGCAGCAGAGGCACCACCGAAGCTGGATCGCGATGTCCTACAGGCCAGCATCACGGCGGCCATCGCCGAGGCAGAAATCGTGGCGGCCGTAGCCGAACAAACGGCTGCTCCGATTGCCAGGCCACGCCCCTTTGTAGGTCTGCGCCCCATGGCCCGTCCGGCACGGCTGGCCACGAACCAGACCGCAGCCGAGCCGGAACCGGTGGTTGTCACCCGGCTCTCAACCTCGGGCGGGCGCTACTGGGGTATCAACGTGGGCCGCTACGGCAGCCGCTATCAGGCCGAAAAAGTGCTGCTGCGCACGGCACTTGCCGAAATGGCAACCCTCGATGGCAGCCTGCGCAAAGTTGTTAAGACACCTCGTGGCTTTGATGCCAATTTTCTTGGCATGACCAAGGAGAGTGCGGCCCTCGCCTGCCGCCGCCTCTCTGCCCGCAACATCACCTGCGAAACGGTCGGCCCCTCCTGAAGCGGGCGACAAAGCCAATAGGAAAAGGCGCCTTCTGGCGCCTTTTCTTTTGCAGGTCCATGCCGTCACTCGAGCGTTCAATCACGGCTTGGGGTGATCATCCCATTCGTCGCTGAGAATCCTGCGCGCATCACCTTCTGGATCGTCATATTGGTTCGAGCGCACCGTATAGAGAAAACCGACAAGTCCCACGCCCCCCAGGAAAAGGGAGATCGGTATCAGATAGGTAAGTACGCTCATCTTGGCTCTCTTGAATTGGCCTGCCGGTCGCCTGCGGTCATCATCAGCGCAGGCGCAACGCGTTTAGGGATACTGTAATCGACGATGTCGACATCGCCAAGGCAGCCACAAGAGGGGTCGCAAGCCCTGCCACCGCCAAGGGAACCGCGATCACGTTGTAGAGTGTCGCAATGCGAAAGTTCTCGCGAATGCGTCGTGTTGCCTTCTGCGCGACATTACAGGCCTCGGCTATGGGGGCCAGATCCTGTCCCAGCAGAACGATATCCGACGCAACCCGCGCTGCATCCAGCGCCGAAGCGGGCGAAATGGACACATGTGCTGTCGCCAACGCAGCAGTGTCATTCAAACCATCACCGACCATCAGCACCCGGTGGCCCGCGCTGGACAAGGCCGAGACCTGATCGCATTTATCCTGCGGCAAGGCGGAGGCCATCCAGTTCTGGATCCCGAGGCGGCCTGCAAGTTCGCTCACCGCTCCTTCAGTGTCACCCGAAATCAGCCAGACGTCCTTTCCCGCCGCCTGCAACGCTTCTACCGCCGCAGCGGCGCCGGGACGCAGACTATCCGAAAACGTCAAAGCCTGTGGCGCACCATCACCGCGATCAAGATAGGCGGCGGTCTTCTGCCCCGGCGCCGCGCCAACCCATGCCGCGCGCCCCAGACGCACCCGCTGCCCCCCGTGCTGCCCCCCGGTGCCAAATCCCGGCACCTCTTCCTGCCTTGTCAGCAACGCAGGCTCAATCCCGGCCTGTTCCGCAGCACGGCAGATTGCAACCGACAGCGGATGATCAGACCCCTGTGCCAGCGCATAGGCCAACCGCTGATCTGGCAGAGACAGCTGGTCGAAGTCATCGCATTGAGGGTTGCCATTGGTCAGCGTGCCGGTCTTATCGAACACTACGATATCGACCTCAGCGAGACGTTCCAGCGCAGTTGCGTGTTTGATCAACATGCCTTTCTTGAACAGCCGCCCCGAGGCCGCAGTTGTCACCGCAGGGACCGCCAGCCCCAGCGCGCAGGGACAGGTGATGATAAGCACCGCAGCGGCAATATTCAGCGCCACTCGCATGTCGAAGGTAAAGAGATACCAGCCAAGGAAGGCCAGCGCGGACAGGATATGAACCCCGGGCGCATATAGCTTCGCCGCGCGATCCGCCAGCGAGGTATAGCGTGACCGCCCGGACTCTGCGATGGCGACCAGATCGGCAAGCTGATGCAGGGAACTCTCGGCCCCGACGGCGGTCGCGCGCACAATCAAGGGTCCGGTCAGATTGACCTCACCCGCCGAAACAAGGCTCCCAACTTCGGCAAAAACCGGCAGCGTTTCACCGGTCAGCAAAGAGCGATCCAGTTCCGACTGCCCGTCCAGGACGACACCATCCACAGGCATCCGACCGCCCGGGCGTACCAGAATACGATCGTCAATGGCCAGATCGGCAACGGCAACCTCCGCCGGTTGCCCGGCCTCATCCAGCCGCAGGGCGCGCGGGACCTCCAGTGCCGCCAGTTCCTCGGCCGCAGAACGCGCCACAGCGCGGGTACGATGGTCCAGATAGCGACCGGCCAGCAGGAAGAACGTCAATGTCAGCGCCGCGTCGAAATAGGCGTGTTCACCAGAGAGCGAGGTCTCCAACAGAGAGGTCACCAGCGCCAGGACGATTGCCAGAACAATCGGCACATCCATATTGAGCCGCCCCACCCGCAAGGCCTGCCAGGCGTTGCGAAAAAAAGGCTGCCCGGCGAAGAGGATCGCCGGGAAGGTGATCGCCGCAGAGATCCAGTGGAACATGTCACGGGTTGCATCGCTTGCCCCTGACCAGACCGAGACCGACAGCAGCATCACATTCATCGACGCGAAGAAGGCCACCGCCAGACGCATCAGCAGCTCACGTCCCGCCTGATCGGTCTCGGTCGCGCCCAACGCCGACAGGTCAAGCTCGTGCGCCTCGAACCCAAGCTGTTCCAATACTGGCACCAGATCAAGCGCACGCAACTCGGGATCGGCCTCAATCAGCGCGCGTTTCAGAGTGAGATTGACCCGAGCGCTCCGCACGCCCGGCACCGCATTCAGACCCCGCTCCACCGTGGAGATGCAGGCCTGACAATGAATACTGGGCAGCGACAGGGCCAGACGTGCCTCGGTCGGCGCCTGCTCAACCGCGCCGTTTGGCGCTGCGACGCAGCCGGGGCATGCGGCCAGTTGGGGGCCAAAGGCGGTGCTCATGGCCAGTTACCGCGCCACATGCAGGATGACCCGCTGCGTGAATTCGGTGCCATCCTCGGCCCGGGCCACCATTCGGATGTTCCAATTGCCCGCGCTCAGCTGCGCAGCTGCGACATAGGCCGTACCGTCAAAGCGAAAATCAGGTGTCTGATCATCCTTCACATGGGTGGCACGGCCGAGTGTCGCTGCCAAATGTGCCACCTCAACCGGTGCGCCATTGGCATCGGTGATCTCCAGTTTCACCTGATCCCCGGCGGCCGAGGCATAGACTGACCAGCCCAGAGCCTGCTGCGCATCGCGACGGGCATCGAAGCTCTGGCTTGCGACATAGCTGTTCTTGACCTCCAGCCCGGGAAACGTCCGCACCGCATTGACCGCCAGCGCGATATTGACAGCGATGATCACGGTGAAGGCGCCGCCGAAGATCATAAGCGCGTGCCAGCCGGTGAACTGTCGTGTCGGTTTGCCCTCGGTCATTGGCTGCTCCCGTTCCCGTTAAAGCTGGTATCCTTATACGCACGTTCGCCATTGTCGATATCTGCAACCCAGATCCGCACCGGCGTGCTGCGCGCTGCGGCGGCATCGGCGGATTTCGGTGCCACGATATAAACGCGCTGAAGCAGGCTGGTATCGGCAGGCACCGTGACGATCGAGCCATCAATGCCTTCCAGCGTGAGCTGCATGCCTGGCGCTCCCTTGATCGAAAGTTCAAACGGGCGTGGCTCTCCAGTCTTGTTCCGCAACCGCACATCATAAGTGTTACGGATCGAGCCGTCCGAGAGCGTCACAAAGGTCGGGTTGCGCACCGGGGCCACCGTCAACTCGATGTCCGAACGGATGAACAGGGCAAACAGGAGCGCCAGACCAACGCCCCCCCAGAGTGCCGTATACATCAGCGTACGCGGGCGCAGGATATGCTTCCAGATGTTCTTGGGTGGATGGCCTGCGCGCTCATTCGCCTCGTCACTGAGCGCCATATAGTCGATCAGCCCGCGCGGCTTACCGATCCGTTCCATCACATCATCGCAGGCGTCTATGCAAAGCGCACAGGTGATACATTCCATCTGCTGACCATCGCGGATGTCGATCCCCATCGGGCAGACGTTGACGCAGGCCATACAGTCGATGCAATCGCCGTGGACCAGCCCCGGCTCATCGGTCTTGCGCGGTTTGCCGCGCGGCTCTCCCCGCCATTCGCGGTAGCCGACGGTCAGCGTATCCTCGTCCATCATCGCCGCCTGAATGCGTGGCCAGGGGCAGGCGTAGATACAGATCTGCTCACGCGCAAAACCACCGAAGAGGAAAGTGGTCCCGGTCAGGATGGCAATAGTGGTATAAGCGACCGGGTGGGCATTCCCGGTGACAAGATCATGCAGCAGCGTCGGTGCATCTGCAAAATAGAAGACCCAGGCCCCCCCGGTTGCGAGACCAATCAACAGCCAGAGCACCCACTTGGTGATCCGCAGACGCGCCTTGCGAAAATCCAGCTTCTGTTGGCGGTGCAGGCGAAGGCGCGCGTTCCGATCCCCCTCGACCCAGCGCTCGACCAGGATGAACAGATCCGTCCAGACCGTCTGCGGGCAGGCATAGCCGCACCAGACACGCCCCAGCGCCGAGGTGAACAGAAACAACCCCAGGCCTGCCATGATCAGCAAGCCCGCAACGAAATAGAACTCATGCGGCCAGATTTCGATCCAGAAGAAGTAAAACCGCCGATTGGCCAGGTCCAGCAACACCGCCTGATCGGGCAGCGCCGGACCACGGTCCCAGCGGATCCATGGCGTCAAGTAGTAGATCCCCAGCGTTACCGCCATGATATACCACTTCAGGTTACGAAAGGCGCCGGACACGCGGCGGGGGAATATCGGCTCTCGGGCTGCATATAGGCTGGGGGCGGGATCGGAATCGCTCACGGACTCACTCCAAATCTTGCATTGTTGTAGCGGTTGTCCCAGATGCGCCCCGGACGAACCTTGACGTGGATCAAACGCGTATGCGGAACACATCTTTGCCGTCGCGACGACATCGTCAACCGGGCGCGGCAATCCGTCCGAAACCACGGCGCGCCCAATAAATCCATAAAGTAGAGGCCTTTGCGCTCCTCTCCCCGCGGTCGGCCGCGTCGCCACGTCGCAGATGTGACACCAGGGCGCAGCCGCGAGATGTCACCGGTCCCGCGCTCCGGGAACAAGCCTAGCGTGATTGTGGCCAGCGGGATAGAACCCAATCGGCTGAGCAACCGGCACCGCATATGGAGATGAACGCTTGGGATAGCGAGAGCGTCGGCTTTTCAGGAAACGCGCGAACAGATCGAAAAGCCGACGCTGGGTCCGTTTCCCTGCAAGACAGGTGGCGGACTGGACGGCCACCGGCGCTGGAAAGGGCACATCGGTGGCACTGTCTGATGAGGCAAGACTATCCGGCCTCCCGTCCATTGTATTTGACCGGGATCAAAGACCGGCCAAAATCTACTCTCCCTCTGTTGAATACGGGCCGGTGTCCGCGGTAAGAAGCGGACTGGAGAACTGCGGCTCCAATGTACTGCTCCCACCTGGCAGTACCGGCACCTGCCCGCGACGGATCCCGGCGACCCGATGGTTCATCCAATGACGAATGGCATTCCGATAGAGCCAACCGCGTATGCCGCGCAGGTCCTGCCGGTGGCGGGCGTAGAAGGCATCCGGGCTATCGAACACACCAAGATCTGCATTGATCCCGGTTTTCTGAATATAGGTGTCGCGCCCTTGCCATGCGACCATCGGCGCTTGCAGGCAATCGGTGCCAGCGCCATAGCCACAAAGCGTGTCGCGCCCCGGAAATGCCGCCTGCAAAGCCCCGAGCACGCCCTGATCCAGGATGAAACCCTCCAGGTTGATCCATTGGCCGTCCAGCTGAACCTCAACCCAAGAATGCAGGATATTGCGCGGAGCCATCCAATACACCAGTTCGGGTACAACACCGCGCTGGAGGCTCTTATCAATGGTGAAGCCATGCAGACGACACGGAATGCCAAGCGCCCGCAGCAGCGCCATCAGCAAGGTTGCCTTGGTATTGCATTGGCCGTAGCCGTCCGCCAGAACCTGCGATGCTGTCCGCGTATCAGCGATGTTATAGCCAAACAGAATATCATTGCGGACGTAGGTATAGGCGGCGCCGATCCGGTCAGCGGGTGCGAGCTGCTGCCAGCCACGCTCTGAAATCAAAGCAGAAATTGCTGGCGCGGTGATATCCAGCATAGAGGTTGCGGTAAGGAAGCGGGTATCTGACATGGGGTCACCTATCTGGTTGCCCCACCCTGCTAAACCCTACAGCAACTGTAGCTTCAAGCAAAAAATCCGCCACCACTCACCTTATCAAAACACAGATGGGGCCGCCCGAAGGCAGCCCCAGAGATTATATCTAGCGACACGAAACAGGCAGAGCTATTCGCCGCCACCCAACTGGTGCACATAAGCCGAAACCGCGCGGATCTGCGCCTCGGTCAGACGCGTGTTCCAATTTGGCATGACCCCGTAACGTGAATTGTGGACGGTCTCTGTCAGGGTTGCGTAATCCCCGCCATAGAGCCAGATGGCATCGGCCAGGTTCGGAGCGCCCTGCGAACGGTCACCGGTACCGTCCTCCATGTGGCAGGAGGCGCAATTGTCGGCAAAGACCACCGCGCCCGCCTCCACCTTCGTCGCATCCTGAGGATCGCCCGAAAGCGACATCACGAAGTTCACGACCTGATCAATCTGTTCCTTCTCCAGCAACTCATCGCGACCAAAGGCCGGCATCTCCGAATAACGCGCCTCGTCGCTTTCTTCGTTGCGGATCCCATGGGCGATCGTCGCGTGGATATCCTCGATCGATCCGCCCCAAAGCCAATCGTCATCCAACAGGTTCGGATACCCTTTGGCCCCGGCGGCACCGGCACCGTGACACTGGGCGCACCAGGTCTTGAACACCGCAGAACCAGCCGAGACCGCATAGCCGTTCAGCTCGGGGTCGGTGGAAATCGACGCAAGCTCAATCTCCTCAAGGCGGCTGTTGATCGGGGCATTCGCCTCGTTCACCGCGGCGATTTCTTCTGCCACCAGCGCCCGCGAGTTCCAGCCCAACACACCTGCAGTCGCAGACTGGATGCCCGGCCAGGCCGGATAGGCGATGGTATAGCCAATGCCCCAGATAATGGTCGCGTAAAAGGTCCAGAGCCACCAACGTGGCATCGGGTTGTCGAACTCCTCGATCCCGTCCCAGCTGTGGCCGGTGGTATTCGGATCGTCCTCGAACTTCTTCACTTTCTTGCTCATGACCGCGCCTCCTTGGCTTTACCCATTTCTGGGGCGGGTTTGTCTTCATGCCGGAAGGGGATGTTGGCGGTGTCCTTGTAGACCTTGCTGCTGCCGGGGCGGAACGCCCAGATCACAACAGCCAGGAAGAACACGAACAGAAAGAGCAACATCCAGCTGTCCGCAAATTCCCGAAGCAGAGTGTAGATATCCATGCCTGCCTCCAATCAGCGGTTGGCTGCGGGGGTGAAGGTTGAGAAATCAACCAAAGTCCCCAGCATTTGCAGATAAGCGATCAGCGCGTCGGCCTCGGAGATCCCCGGCTGACCGTCGAAATTGCGGACGCTGACCTTCTCGCCATAGCGCTCCAGAAGCCCGTCATAATCGGCGTCGGGATTGCTCTGGGCGCGGAAGTCGGCCTCTGCATTTTCCAGCATCTCGTCGGAATAGGGCACACCGACAAAAGCGTTCGCCGCCATCACATCGCCGATGTATTCGCCGTCAATCCGGTTGTTCTCAAGGAAGCCATATTTGGGCATCACCGATTCCGGGACAACCGACTGCGGGTCGCGCAGGTGATCCACGTGCCATTCGTCAGAATAGCGGCCACCCACACGGGCCAGATCCGGGCCGGTCCGTTTGGACCCCCACTGGAAGGGATGGTCATACATCGACTCCGCTGCCAGCGAATAAGGACCGTAACGTTCCACTTCGTCCCGCATGGGGCGGATCATCTGGCTGTGGCAGACATAGCAGCCTTCGCGGATATAGATGTCACGCCCGGCCAGCTCCAGCGGGGTGTAGGGGCGCATGCCTTCCACCTCTTCGATGGTGTTTTCCAGCCAGAACAGCGGTGCGATCTGGACCAGCCCACCGATGGTGACAACCAGAAAGCTGCACACCAGAAGGAGGGTCGCATTGGTCTCGAGGATTTTATGTTTGTCGAGAATTGCCATTGTCCGGCCCTCCTTATTCAGCCGGAACCGCAACGGTCAGGCTGGCCTCTTTGGCCGGCGCCCGTCGTACGGTCATCCAGAGATTGTAGCACATGATCAGAGCACCAGCGAGGAACAGGACCCCGCCGAGGGCGCGCACCACATACATCGGGAACTTTGCAGCCACGGTGTCGGCAAAGGAGTTCACAAGGAACCCGTTGGCATCCACTTCACGCCACATCAGGCCTTCCATAATGCCGGTCACCCACATCGACGCCGCGTAGAGAATGATGCCGATTGTCGCCAGCCAGAAGTGCCAGGACACCAGGCTGAGCGAATAGAGGCGCTCACGTTTCCACAGGACCGGCACCAAGAAGTAGAGGGCACCAAAGGTGATCATGCCGTTCCAGCCAAGCGCACCGGAGTGAACGTGACCAATGGTCCAGTCGGTGTAATGCGACAGCGAGTTCACCGCGCGGATCGACATCATCGGACCTTCAAAGGTGGACATGCCATAAAAGCCGATCGAGATCACCATCATACGGATCACCGGGTCGGTGCGCAGCTTGTCCCAGGCACCCGACAGTGTCATCAGGCCGTTGATCATGCCGCCCCAGCTGGGCATCCACAGCACGATGGAGAACACCATGCCAAGGGTCGACGCCCAATCCGGCAGCGCGGTGTAATGCAGATGGTGGGGACCCGCCCAGATATAAAGGAAGATCAACGCCCAGAAGTGGATGATCGACAGCTTGTATGAAAACACCGGTCGTTCCGCCTGCTTGGGCACAAAATAATACATCATGCCAAGGAACCCCGCGGTCAGGAAAAATCCGACGGCATTGTGGCCATACCACCACTGCACCATCGCATCCTGCACACCGGACCAAAGGATCACGGATTTGGATCCCCAGATGCTGACCGGGATCGTCATGTTGTTAACCAGATGCAGCATCGCCACGGTGACGATAAAGGCGAGGTAGAACCAGTTGGCCACATAGATATGCGGCTCCTTGCGCTTGATAACGGTGCCCAGGAACACCGCGAGATAGGCAACCCAGACGATGGTCAGCCACAGGTCAACGTGCCACTCCGGCTCGGCATATTCCTTCGACTGGGTCGAGCCGAAGAGATATCCGGTCGCCGCCAGCACGATGAAGAGCTGATAGCCCCAGAACACAAACCACGCCAGATTGCCCCCCCAGAGACGGGCGGCCGAGGTGCGCTGCACCACATAAAAAGATGTCGCAATCAGCGCGTTACCGCCAAAGGCGAAAATCACCGCCGAGGTATGCAATGGACGGAGCCGCCCAAAGTTCGCCAGCCCCTGCGCCCATTCGAAGTTCAGGACCGGAAAGGCCAGCTGGAAGGCGATGAACACCCCGACCAGAAACCCGACCACCCCCCAGAACGCGGTTGCGACCACACCGGCGCGTACAACACTGTCAAAGTACTCGCCCTGTAACGATCCCGTTGCAGTCACAGGCTCATCGGTGTGTTGTAGGGTGTATAGAAACAGCCCACCAGCCACGATCATGATGATGATCGCATGAACCTGATAGGCCAAATCCCGCGCGTAATTGGTCGCGATCATCGCAAAGAGCGTGACCAAGCCAAGCGCGATCAGCTTGATATAATTAGACATCTTGCGTCCCTTTTCCTTGCCCGACACGATTCTCTGGGTCGCGTCAGACAGATTTTTTCTGAGCCTTAAATGCAAAACTGCGCCGGACAACGCCTTGATCTGTATCAAGACGGTTCGCCGCAGAATGTGAGAAGCACTTTCACAATGGCGCAACACGCGGCACAACCACAAGTTTGTTGCGGTCGCTCATACTCATGTGAGGTTAATATGTCCTACAAAACACTACTGACTGTGCTGACCACACCCGCAAACACCGGATCACAGCTGGAGCAATCCATCTCGCTGACCCGCATGAGCGACGGCCATCTGGATGCCCTGTGCCTGGGGGTGGATCGCACCCAGACCGGGTACTACTACGCCGGTGCCAACGCGATGGTACTGCAGGAGACCCTTGCCCGCGCCAAAGAGGAGGTGGCCGAGATCGAAACCGCCGCCACCGAGCGGCTGACGCGATCCGCCGTGACTTTCAACGTCGAGACCGGTGTCGCGCAAATGGCCGATATCGGCCGTCATGTTGCACGAATGGCGCGGTTCTCTGATCTTGTCGTTTTGGGCCAGCCCTATGGCAAGGATCGCCCCGCCGAAGCGGAGGCCATCGTCGAGGCCGCCCTATTCGAAGGCCGCGCGCCGGTACTGGTGGTTCCAGATGACTGCCCACTGCCCGACCAACCCAAAACCGTTCTGGTTGCCTGGAACGAAAGCATCGAAGCGATGACCGCCATTCGCAAGGCGCTGCCGATGCTTCAGGCAGCGGATGTGGTGCGTGTGGTGGTGATTGATCCGCCGCAGCACGGTCCAGAACGTTCCGATCCAGGCGGAATGCTCTGCCAGATGCTGTCACGCCACGGGGTCAAATGTGAGATCGACGTACTGAGCAAAACAATGACCCGGGTCTCCGATGTGCTGAACCGCCACGCCGTGGATACGGCTGCCGATCTGATCGTAATGGGCGCCTACGGCCATTCCCGGTTCCGCGAGGCAATCCTGGGCGGTGCGACCCGCAACATGCTTGAGAAGGCCAAAGTCCCGGTTCTGATGGCGCATTAGCTGCGGTCCAAAAAAGAAGGGGCCGCGGTTGCTGGCCCCTTGCTCATGCGCTCTATCGGAAAGTCAGATCAGACAGCCCCCGTCGCTGTCGTCGCCGGCTTCTTCCATCAGGCGGCCCATGTCAGGCACGGTCACATGCCGTTTGCCTTCCAGTTCAATGACACCATCCCTACGCAGGGCTGAGACCTGTCGGCTGACTGTCTCCAGCGTCAGCCCCAGATAGTCAGCCATTGCTTCCCGGGTCAGCGGCAGATCGAATACCCGCCGGTTGCTGTCCTTGTGGCGCTGTAGGGACGCATCGCGCCGGGCCAGAATGGACAAAAGGCTGGCGATTTTTTCGCGCGCTGTCTTGCGTCCCAGAACCAGCATCCATTCCCGCGCCGCGTCCAGTTCGTCCAGCGTCATCTCAAGCAACCGATGCGCCACATGCGGCGTCTGGGACATCATGTCCTCAAACGGTTTCTTGCGAAAACAGCACATGACCACCGTGGATGTCGCCACGACATTATAGGCAGCCGTATCGCGCCCCGGTCGCCCGACAAAATCGCTGGGCAAGAGCAGGCCGACCATCTGGGTGCGGCCATCTTCCATCGTCTGCGTCAGGGTCGCAATGCCGGACACAACCGACCCTACGAAATCCATCCGGTCGCCGGACCAGGTGATCGGCTGACCGGCCTCATATGTGCGGTAGTATTTGATCGAATCCAGGACTTCCAATTCATCCGCATCACAGCGCGCACAAACAGCGCGGTGACGAATGGGGCAATCGCCGCAGTTCACATTGTGAATGGTAGGAGCGTTCATGATTGATCCGATTTGATCTGCGCCAAGGCCAAAGCCAACCTGCAACCACCAACTTAAACATGTGCCGCGCAAATCACAATTGGCGACGCCGCGTTTGTTGGCATGATGTGCCAACCCACCGGACGGCCGCCCCACCACATAACCCGTGCAGGGCAGTCTTGTTAGCTATCTCAGCAGGTTAGGCGCCGGCGACAGCCTCAGCCGTTTCAGCAAGCCGGATCTGCCAAACTGTCGCGACCCCCATACCATCGGAGCCAAAGCTCAGGATCCGGCCTATCCGCCGAAACAAGCCCTCATCCAGCCGCAGCGAGCAACTGCCGCGTATAAGGATCCGACGGGTTGGCAAAGAGTTCCGCAGCCGATCCCGCCTCCACCACATCGCCCTGCTTCATCACGATCATCTTGTGCGACATCGCGCGCACGACGTTCAGGTCATGGGAGATGAACAGATAGGCCAGCCCGTAGCGCTTTTGCAGGTCGCGCAGCAGGTTGACGATCTGAACCTGTACCGTCATGTCCAGCGCCGATGTGGGTTCGTCCAGCACGACCAGTTTCGGCCGCAGCACCATGGCTCGCGCAATGGCGATCCGCTGCCTCTGGCCGCCGGAAAACTCATGCGGATAACGATCCATAAAGGCCGGATCGAGACCAACCTCCGTCATGACCTCAGCCACCAGATCCCGAGGATCCCGATCCTGATCGACATTGTGGATGGCCAGACCTTCGGCAATGATCTGCGCGCAGGTCATACGCGGGCTGAGCGAGCCAAAAGGATCCTGAAACACGATCTGCATATCGGCACGCAGCCGCCGCAGATCCCTCGTAGACCATTGGCGCAGATCCTGTCCCTGGAATTCCACACGCCCGTCCGACGCAATCAGCCGCATGATGGCAAGAGCCAGCGTTGTCTTGCCGCTGCCGCTTTCGCCGACGATGCCCAGCGTTTCGCCCGCCCGCACCGAAAGCGATGTCGGGTTCACAGCCTTCACATGGCCGACGGTACGTTTCAGCAAGCCTTTCTGGATCGGGAACCAGACCTTCAGATCCTCGGTCCGAACCAACTCTTCAGCAGCCTGAGGCACCGGCTCCGGCTGGCCTGTGGGTTCGGCATCCAGCAGTTTGCGGGTATAGGGATGCTGCGGATTGGCGAAAATCTCAGCTGTCGGTCCGGTCTCGACAATTACTCCGGCCTGCATGACACAGACACGATCCGCGATCCGGCGCACAATGCTCAGGTCGTGGGTAATGAACAGCAGCCCCATGCCCTCGCTGGCCTTCAGGTCCGCGAGCAGTTCAAGGATCTGGGCTTGGATCGTGACATCCAGTGCGGTGGTGGGTTCATCCGCGATCAGGATATCGGGCTGGTTGGCCAGGGCCATCGCGATCATCACCCGCTGGCGCTGACCACCCGACAATTGATGCGGATAGGCATCGAGACGGGTTTCAGCGTCGCGGATACCAACCCGGTTCAGCAGGTCCAAAATCCGGTTCCGCGCCGCAGCGCCCGCCAGCCCCTGATGCAGTGCCAGCGACTCGGCCAGCTGTTTCTCGATCGTGTGCAGCGGGTTGAGCGAGGTCATCGGCTCCTGAAAGATGAAGCTGATATCGTTGCCGCGCACCTGCCGAAGGCGGCGGTCACTGGCGCCGACCATTTCCTGTCCGTCGTAGGTGACAGACCCGCTGACAGTGGCGCTGTCCCCCAGCAATGACACGGTGGACAGCGCAGTCACCGACTTCCCGGACCCGCTCTCCCCCACCAGCGCGACTGTTTCGCCGCGACCAACAGAGAAGGACACACCGCGCACGGCCTCGGTCACCTTTCCATCCTGGCGGAAAGACACGCGCAGGTTCTCGACGTTTAATAGCGGCGCAGTTTGATCGCGTGTTGTCATCGGATTGCCCATGGGTTGGAGCATTTGCGGGTCGCACCATCGCACGGCGGCGAACAGGAGGCCGCGACGCCTCTATTCTGCGGATTAGAGCCTGAACCGGTCATGAGAAGGTCTTTCTCGGGTCAAAGGCATCGCGCACCCCTTCAAAGATGAAGACCAGCAGCGACAGCATGATGGCAAAGGTGAAAAACGCGGTGAAAGCAAGCCAGGGCGCCTCCAGGTTCTGTTTTGCCTGCAAGGTCAGCTCGCCCAGCGAGGGCGCCGAGGACGGCAGGCCAAAGCCGAGGAAGTCCAGCCCTGCAAGCGTGCCAATTGTGCCCGTCACGATGAAAGGCAGAAACGTCAGCGTCGCCACCATCGCATTGGGCAGCATATGGCGGAACATGATGGTCATATTCCCGACCCCGAGCGCCTTGGCAGCGCGGACGTATTCCAGATTTCGCGCGCGCAGGAACTCGGCCCGCACCACGCTCACAAGGGCGGTCCAGCTGAACAGGATCATCAACACCACCAACAGCCAGAAGCTGCGCCCAAGGATCGCAAACATGATGATGATGACATAGAGCTGCGGGATGGATCCCCAGATCTCGATCACGCGCTGAAAGATCAGGTCCAGCCACCCGCCAAAGAACCCCTGAACCGCACCCGCAGCAATACCGACCAATGTTGCTGCACCAGTGACCATCAGGGTAAACAGGATCGACAGACGGAAACCATGAATGACCCGCGCCAGCACATCCCGTTTGGTGTCATCGGTGCCCAGCAGGTTCTCTCCATTCGGTGGCAGCGGTGCCGCACCGGGCCGGTCGACCGTGGTGTTAAACGAATAGGGAATCAACGGCCAGATGGCCCATCCTTCGACAAACCCGTCGGCTGAAAATGTACCGACCTCGATCTCTTCCAGAATAGTTTCGGGGTCGTCAAAGCAGTCTTCGATCCCGCCGGAGGCAATCAGACACCGAACCTCAGGGTCGCGGTACGCCGCCTCGGTCTGGAAATCGCCACCAAAGACTGTCTCCGGGTAGAAATTGAACACCGGGGTGAAATACGAACCGCGGTAGTTGACCAGCATCGGTTTGTCGTTGGCGATGAACTCGGCAAAGAGCGAAATGCCAAACAGGACCGAGAAGATCCACAGCGACCAGAAAGCCCGGCGATTGCGGCAGAAATTGTTCCAGCGGCGCTGGTTGAGCGGAGACAAAGCCATCTGTCAGCCCTCTCTCTTTTCAAAGTCGATACGCGGATCGACGATCACATACATGAGGTCGGAGATAATGCCGACAACAAGGCTCATCAAACCAAAGATGAACAGCGTGCCAAAGATCACCGGATAGTCGCGCGCCACGGCCGCCTCGAACCCCAGCCGCCCGAGACCATCGAGCGAGAAGATCGTTTCGATGATCAGGCTGCCGGAGAAGAACACACCGATGAAGACTGCCGGAAAACCCGCGATCACGATCAGCATCGCATTGCGGAAGACATGGCCGTAGAGCACGCGCCGCTCGCTCAGCCCCTTGGCCCGTGCCGTCATGACATATTGCTTCTTGATCTCATCCAGAAAGGAGTTCTTCGTCAGCAGCGTCAGCGTGGCGAAGGCGGATATGGTCGAGGCGACTACCGGCAGCGTGATGTGCCAGAAATAATCCGCCACCTTGCCAAACAGGCTGAGACTCTCCCAATTGTCGGAGGTCAGCCCCCGCAGTGGAAAGATCTGCCAGTAAGAGCCGCCGGCAAACAGCACCAGCAGCAGAATCGCAAACAGAAAGCCGGGGATCGCATAGGCTGCGATGATCAGACCGCTGGTCCAGGTGTCAAACCGGCTGCCATCGCGCAACGCCTTGCGGATGCCCAGCGGGATCGAAATCAGATAGGCGATCAGCGTCGACCAGAGCCCCAGGGAGATCGACACCGGCATTTTCTCCAGCACCAGATCCATCACATCAATCTTGCGAAAGTAGCTCTCCCCGAAGTCAAAGCGCATGTAGTTGCCGACCATCAGGAGGAACCGCTCCAACGGCGGCTTGTCCAGGCCATACTGCCGTTCCAGCTCTGCGATCAGCTCCGGCGGCAGCCCCTGTCGGCCAGCGTAGTTGTCATTGGCGGCAACGGCCTCACTGCCCGCATCCCCGCCGCCCCCGGCGAAGCCTTCAAAGACGTCACCGCCGCCTTCCAGCTGTGCGATCATCTGCTCAACCGGCCCCCCCGGCACAAATTGCACCAGAGCAAAATTGATGACGAGGATCCCGAACAGGGTCGGGATCACCAGAAGAAAACGTCTAAGGATATAGGCTGCCATGTCAGGCGCTTACCTCAACGCGCCGGAGGATTTCAATGCCGCTTCTTTCTCGGCGTTGACCCACCAGACATCACTCAACCCCAGATCGAACAGCGGCAGGGTCTCTGGCTGCTCATAGAAATTCCAATAGGCCACCCAGTTCACATCCAGATACCAGGTCGGCACCATGAACCGCTTGGCGCGCAGGACGCGATCTAGGGCACGCACATTGGCATATAGTTCTTCCTGTTCTTCTGCCTTCACGATCGCGCCGATCAGCGTATCAACTGCTGGGTCCGCCATTCCAGCCGGGTTGAACACCGAAAACTCGTGCGCGTCAGACCCAAACTGCTGATAGAGCCCGGTCGAAGGTTGCAGATATTTCGGGTAGGCGTAGGTGATCATGTCGAAGTCTTTTTCACGACGGCGGCTGGTATATTGCGCAAAATCGACCCGGTTGGAAATCGCGTCGATCCCTATCTGGCGCAGATTGGCGATATAGGGCTGCACGATCCGTTCGATCGTCGGCGAATCGATCAGGAATTCCAGCTTCAGCAGCTCTCCTTCGGCGTTGCGACGCAGACCGTCGTTGCCAACAGTCCATCCCGCCTCATCCAGCAGCTTCATGGCCCGACGCAGGTTACGCCGATCCGCCGGACGATCCGGGTTGGAGCTATGAGCCATCACCGGTTCGCTGGTCAGCAGCGCTGGATCAATGAGATCGCCCAGATCCTTCAGCACCTCCAGTTCGCGCCCCTCGGGCAGGCCCTTGGCTTCCAGCGCTGTGTCTTGCCAGAAGGAATGGCGCTGCGCGAACAGCCCATACTGCAGGCTGTCATTGGTCCATTCGAAATTATAGCCAAGCTGAACCGCCTCACGCACGCGCGGATCTTGGAATTTGGGGCGCAGGAGGTTCATCACAAACCCACTGGCGGCCGGGACATTGCCATCCGGGAATTCCCCCTTCACCACATCCCCCTCCTTGACCGCATCGAACTCATACGACGTTGCCCAGCTCTTGGAGCTGTTTTCTGGCCGCATGGTGTAAATGCCTGCCTTGAACCCTTCCATCGCGGCCACGCTGTCGCCAAAATACTCGATGCGGATGCGGTCATAGTTGTGACGCCCGACGTTCACGTTGACGTCGTTACCCCAATAGTCGGGGTTGCGTTTGTAGATGATGCGCTGGTTCACATCGACCGTTTCCACCACATAGGGACCTGATCCGATGCCAGGATCCAGACGCGGCTCATCCAGGCGGCGGTTCTCCGGGTCTGCCTCGAACCATGCCTTGGAGAACACCGAGGTGCCGCCGACCTGCGTGATCATCGCCCGGCGCGGGAAATCCGGCGAAAAGTAGAATTTCACCCGATGCGGGCCAAGAACCTCGGCCTTGGGGATGCGTTTCTTCACCGCCTCCGCATAGGACTGCAATCCCTGCTCCAGCAGCAGGTTGTGGGAAAACACCACATCCTCAGCCGTGACAGGGGTTCCGTCCGAAAACCGCGCTTCGGGGCGCATGTTGAAAATCACCCAATCCTGGCTTTCGGGATACTCAAGGCTTTCGGCCAGCAGCCCATAGTAGGATCCCGGCTCGTCATAGGATCCAATCATCAGCGATTCAAAATGGTCCGCCGACATCGCGCCGCCCCGACCCTTGCGGGTATAGGGGTTCATGCTGTCAAAGGTGCCCACCGCCGACAGAGACAGTTCGCCCCCTTTGGGCGCCTTCGGATTGACGTAGTCGAAATGTTCAAAGCCTTCGGGATATTTCAACTCTCCAAATTCGGTGAACCCGTGGCTTTTGATTACCTTGTCTTCGGCATGTCCCAGGGTGGCGGCCAGTGCCAGCATCGCAAATGCGGCAAACCCTGTCATCACGGCCCGGAAAAGCGGTTGCGGATCAATCGCTCGGGCCAAAACGGCACGACGCGGTGTGGTGGGCGTCTTCATCTGCCAATACCTCCATTGTCCGGCCTTCGCTGCCAGGATCATTCTCTGTCCCAAAGCTAAGCGGGCCGGCCCCCTACATTCAAGTTCAGATTGGCTGAATTTCCCGTGTGTCAACCGATGTCAGGGCATGAACCCGCCTGCCTAGACATCAAATCCGCGCCAGCACACCCCGAAAGCAAAAAGACCGCACCAACTGGCGCGGTCTTTTGATCATGGGCAAAAGCAACTGAAATCAGTTGTCGAGGCTGTCCAGATAGGCAATCAGGTTCACCCGATCGCTCTGTTTTTTCAGGCCACTGAAGCTCATGGTGGTGCCCGGCGCATATTGCGATGGTTTGGTCAGGAAGGCATCGAGCTCTTCAGCTGTCCATTCGCCGCCCATCCCCGCCAGCGACGCGGAATAGCCAAAGCCATCTGCGGCAGCAATCGGGCGACCAACGACTCCGTAGAGGTAAGGACCGGTGCTATTGGCACCAGCTTCGAGTTTGTGGCAGGCGGAGCATTTCTTGAAGACATTGGCACCTTTGCCAACATCTGCGGCGGCCATCAGTTCGCCGAAGTCGACGACTTCAACTACTTCTTCCGCACCTGCCTCTTCCACTTCGATCACATAGGAAGCCTCGCCATGAGCTTCGGTGTGATAGAGCCCCTCTGCGGCCCATTTGCCTAGCAGGAGCACGAGGAAAGCGCCGCAAAAGCCTGCGGTCGCTTTGGTAAGGGTCATCGTGTCAAACATGATCGCGAGTCCATTTCAGCTGTCTGGGAGGGTGTCTAAGGCTTCCCCTCTCAAGTGGCAAGGTATAGACAGCGCGACGAAACGCCCGTTTTTGAAGTTTTGCACGGATGTCGCAGTTATGACCCATAGAATTGCCATTCAGGGGGAGCTTGGCTCCTACAGCCACGAAGCCTGCCGCAAGGAGCGCCCCGACATGGACGTGCTGCCTTGTCGCAACTTCGAGGATGCCATTGACGCTGTCCGCAACGGCAAAGCCGAATTGGCGATGCTGCCGGTGGAGAACTCCACCTACGGGCGCGTTGCGGATATCCACCGCCTGCTGCCCCACAGCGGTTTGCACATCATTGATGAGGCCTTTGTGCGGGTGCATATCAATCTTCTTGGCGTTCCTGGTGCGCGGCTTGAGGATATCAAGGACGCTCATTCGCATCTGGTGCTGCTCCCGCAATGCGCGCGCTTCCTCAGCGAAAACAACATTCGCGGCCGCGTCAGCCCGGACAACGCCCGCGCCGCGCGCGATGTCGCTGAACAGGGCGACAAGAGCCATGCGGCGCTGGCCAGCGAATTGGCCGGAGAGATCTACGGCCTTGAGGTGCTGGCACGCCATATCGAGGATCATGGCAACAATACCACGCGCTTCCTGACCATGTCGCGTGAGCCGAATCTGGAGCGCCGTGGCAACCACGGCATGATCACCAGCTTTGTCTTTCAGGTCCGCAACATCCCGGCAGCTCTCTACAAGGCGATGGGCGGATTCGCGACCAACGGTATCAACATGACCAAGCTGGAGAGCTACATGGTCGACGGGTCCTTCACAGCGACCCAGTTCTATGCAGATATCGACGGTCATCCCGACGATCCAAATGTGCAGCTCGCCATGGACGAGCTGGCCTATTTCACCACCAACATTGAAATACTGGGTGTCTACCCGGCCAATGACGACCGATTCTGACCGGTGTCGTCGCGGCTAACGCGTCGATGGCGGCCTCAGCTACCGGCCCCGGATCGGTCATCCCGAATCCAACCCAGCAGCCGGTTGGCCCGCGGGCCACGCTCAGGCTGAACGATTGACGCGCTCTTCCGTCTGCTTGGCGAACTCGGACACCCGCTTCTTGAAACCACGCTTGAGTTTGGTTTTGGCCAGTTTCAGCGACTGAACCATCAAACGCCCTGACAGTGTCTTCGGTGTCAGCGTCAGGGTCACGGAAAGCCGGGTGCGCTGGGGCGATAGCGCCAGCAGCTCAATATCCATCGTGCCATCCATCCCGCTACCCGTGCCGCTCAGAATCATCTGAGTTACCGGCTCGTAGGTGCTGAGCGACAGATGCAGATTGCGCTTCTTTCCGCGGAACTGAAATTCGATGTCCCAGGCCAGCCCGTTCTCCGGATGCTGCGCATCTCCCAGGCGCTGCACATCGACACCCCGACGCAACGCCATCCGCTCCATGCTCTCGAAATCAGAAATCGACCGAAAGACTTCGGCGATAGGTGCGTCGATGTCTTCTTTGCTGGAGAAATCCATGGGCATCCTGTCGTTACGGCGGATCTGCAAGATCCAATGGCAGTCTTGAGCTGAATTCTACTATTCGTCTCAATCCAGTGTATCTGCAAGCCAGTTCTGCAAAAGGAAATGTGCAATTGCGCCGTTGCGCGGTCTGCGAATTTCAGGATGGCCCCCTTCAAAAACCGTCATCATCTCCTGCCGCGAAACCCAGCGCGCCGCTTCGATTTCTTTCGGGTCGATGGTGATCTCCCGCCCCAGAGCCTCGCCCGCACAGCCGAACATCAACGACATAGGAAACGGCCAGGGCTGGCTGGACAGGTAGCTGACGGCGCCGACCTTCACCCCTGTTTCCTCTTCCGTCTCGCGTCTCACGGCTGCTTCCAGCGTTTCTCCCGGCTCCACGAAACCGGCCAGCAGCGAATACATCCCCTCCGGCCACCCCGGCGAGCGACCAACCAGAACGGCATCACCATGGGTGATCAGCATGATGACCACCGGGTCGGTACGCGGAAAATGGGCCGCACCGCAACTGGGACAAAGCCGCTGCCAGCCAGCCTGCGCCATATTGCTTTTCGCGCCACAACAGGCGCAGAACCCATGGCTGTGATGCCAGCCGAACACCGCCCGTGCCATCGCTGCCAGTTCGGCGTCCTCGCGACTGAGTTGTGCCATGATGCGGCGCAGCTCCACAAACCCCGTGTCAGTGGGCAAATCCGGGTGCCGCTGTTCACTGTTGTCGACAAAGCCGCGCAGCGCGCTCTCGTCATGATTGTCTGGCTGCCACCCACTGATATCAAGCGAGAACCGTGCCAAACCAGCAGCACAGCATCCCAGGAAGACCGCCTGCCCCACACCAGCCGTCGCCAGGGGATGATCCGACCCGATCCAAGCCAGAGCATCCGGCACAGCGCCGCTCTCCACTCCCGCCTCGGGTAGTGTACATAGCGGTTTCCCTCTCCAAATCAAAAGGATACGGCAATTTTCGCTCTGCCAGCGTGTTGTCAGGGCCGCCGGATCATCCCGGAGCTGTGCGGCCCGGTCCAGACCGCTGCCACCAAATGTCACTTGTTCCGCCTGTCGCATCGCGCTGCCCCGCTGCTACGTCTGCGCACGGATGTGTCGCAGCACCTGAATCTGGCAGAGAAATACATCTATGAGATGATAAGCTGTTTCCTCTGCGCCACAGTGATCTAGAAATATCCTGACCCCTCGCAACAGGTGAAAACCGTAATTCCGCAGCATCTCAAGTGGAAAGCAACGCGATTGATTAGAATTTTCGGCAACAAGCGACTTTCGGGCGTCACATTTGATTGCTTCAAACAGGCAAACAGGCTTGTTAATAAATTGGCAATCAATGCCACCCCGGGGTTCGCCGTGAGACCGCTAAGAAACGCAATATGACAGGATCGGATCAAACCGAAGACGAAAAGGTCGGATCCCTGCGCATTCTGGCGACCACGGATCTGCATGCTAATCTTTTGAGTCACGACTATTATTCTGATCGCCCCGACCCAAGCCTGGGGCTCTCTCGTGTTGCCACACTGATCGCTGAGGCGCGCGAGGAAGCCGCTGCCAAAGGCGCCGCGACACTGCTTGTCGACAATGGCGACAGCATCTTCGGCACCCCGATAGCAGAGCGCCCGATGCAGCTCAGCGAGACCCGCCCGGCCCCGGTTGCCCGCGCGTTCGACCTACTCGGCTACGATGCCATCGGGCTCGGCAACCATGATTTCGATTTCGGCCTGGATCAGCTCAGGCAGGCCTTGCTGCAGATCTCCTGCCCCGTCATCTGCTCAAATATGCAGCTGGTGGATCCGCAGGCTTCCTTGCCTTTTTGCCAGTCCGCAGTGCTCGAACGCGTTTTCCCCGGTTCGGAGGATCTGCCGCTTCGGATCGGCGTGCTCTCGGTTCTGCCGATGCAAACCCTGAAATGGGCCGCGCATCAGCTGCAGGGTCGCGTCACCATCGACGACATGGTGCAATGTGCCGCCCGGCAGGCCGACGCGTTGCGCGCCAGGGGCTGCGATATCGTCATCGCGCTGGCCCATACCGGTATCGGAGAGCAAACTACCGGATACGGCATTGAGAACGCACTCCACCCGCTTGCAGATCTTGGCGTTCTGGACGCCATCATCGGAGGTCACACTCATCTGACCCTGCCGGATCCGCGCCACCCCGTATCCGCGCCTGTGGTGATGCCGGGTGCCCATGGCTCACACCTCGGCGTGATCGACCTGCACGTCCAGCTGCAATCGGGCCGCTGGACCGTGACCAAAACCACCTGCAGATTGCGCCCTATCGCCCGGCGCAAGACCATCGCCGGCGCGGGTGGCATCCTCGTTCCCCTGGTGGCCGAAGACCCCGTCATGGTCGACGCCCTCGCAGAAGACCACGCAGAGACACGCAGGCGGATGGCCCAGCCTGTCGGCAGCACCAGCAGACCGCTGCACTCTTATTTTACCTTCCTTGGTCGCGATCAGGCCCTCGCGCTGGTGGCCTGGGCCCAGGCCGCTGCGGTGCGCCCCGCCCTGCGAGATACTGTTGCCGGAAACCTGCCACTGCTCTCAGCGACCGCTCCCGGCAAATTCGGCGCCCGGTCAGGTCCGTCCAACTACACAGATGTACCGGCCGGCCAGATGTACATGCGCCATGTCGTCGACATCCAGCCCTTCCCGAACGAGCTGCGCACGGTGGTTCTGAATGGTGCCCAGCTGCGCGATTGGCTGGAGATGTCGGCGGGTCTCTTCAATCAGATCGCGCCGGGCACCTCTGGAGACCCGCTGTTGGACACGGACCGGGCCGGTCACAACTTTGATGTCATCTTTGGGCTGCAATACGACATCGATGTCTCCGTACCTGCCAGATTTGCCAGCGATGGTGAGCTGATTGACCCCAGCAATCACCGAATCCGCAACCTGCGCTGGAAAGGGGCTCCAATACCAGAGAACCAACATTTCGCCGTAGCAGTAAGCAGTTACCGCATTGGCGGCGGCGGCAACTTCACGATGGCCCAGGCCGCGACCCGCCTGCCGACGCCCCCCCTGCGGGTCAGGGACGTGATTTGCGATTATGTCGCCGGGCGCCTGATGCGAGATCCATTGGAACAAGCGCCGCCCCCTTGGCGACTGTCCAGTCACCCCTCGACCGAGGTCGAGATCTTTACCGGACCCGGCGCCCGCACATATCTCACCGATCTCGACCCGGCCCGCCACAATTTGCACGGCACAACCGCCGACGGATTTTTGCGGATCGGTGTCAAGCTCTGATCCCCGCCTGAATGCGCCCGCTGCCATGCGCCTTATTGCGGTCAGACGGGCTTGCCATTCCTGATCTGCCCTCCTATATCGACCAGTGAGAGGTTGGCGCGGGCAAGCGCCTCGCCAACCTGGTCAGATCCGGAAGGAAGCAGCCACAACGAGCCCCGCTTGGGTCGATGTCCAACCTCTCACCTCCCCCCATCCCCGACATTCAGTCGCCGCCCCGGGCAGAGTTAGCTGCTTCTTGCCAGTTTGGCCGCTGATCCACCACACCAAACGGCGCTGGCATTGCCGCTATATATAGTGGCACGGGGCGCCACTCCGCCCCGATATGGTAGGCAATACGCCGAAGAAATACCCCACCCCCCCTGACGTAGCGCTTGACGACTCGCCCCGCCAGCCGCTAGCCCTAGTGGCAGATGGTTCCTGCATCGCTGCCACGCGATCAGGATGAAAAGGGAACACGGTGCGAGATGGTAGACATACCGGATCAATGCCGCGACTGCCCCCGCAACTGTAAGCGGTGAGCAACCTCGGACCATGCCACTGATGCCACGGATCCCGTTGGATCCCACGGTGTTGGGAAGGCCCCGAAGTTGCCGCGACCCGCGAGTCAGGAGACCTGCCATCTGATGAGAAACTCGAAACCGGGCGGGGTGTCCTGGCAGGGTCTGCATGTCCGCCGATTGGCCTGCCAGCTCTGACCGTTCATCCCCTCCTTCGCGCGGAGGGCGCAATGAACTGGACTGATACGACACATGGCTATTCCCTGAGCACCTGCCAGCATCTGGGGCAACCCTGCCCGGCGGCAGAGCGCATGATTGCGCGCCTCGCCGCCGCCATGGGACAGGCAAAAGCCGTCACAACCGAGGATTTCGAAATTGCCGGGACATGCGAGCTGACCGCCTGCGACCGGCCCTGCGAGGCGAGATTTGCCGCCAGACATGACCGCATCCGCATTTATTGTGGTGTCTCGCAAGAGGCGGATCTGGCCGGTCTTGACCGTTTCGCGGATGCCCTCTTTCTGCCCTCGGCTGACAGCCTCCCCCTTGCCAAGCTGCCGGATTACCCCTGCGGCTTGGCACAGGCTGTGCCGCTGGCACCTCAGATGGCCCGAATCACCCCGCCGCAGCTCGCAGCTGTCAGCTGAACGCCGCTTTGAAAGGACCGCACGCCGCGCTTGCGCGGCGCCACGCCCAACGGGATATGACCTTGCCGAAGGTCATATCCGGGCGGGAGCATCTCCCTGTGTCGACCCGTTTCACACAGCCGCGGTCAGGAGCCTTTGCCGGGAATACGCCTCGGGCCATACGCCCAGATCATCTGAGCGTCGGTCTCGATTGCGCAGGGGCGAATGGCCCGTAGCCGTGCCAACGCCAGATCCGGCCGCTCGCCGCATTCCGTCATCAGCCGCAGCACCACCATGCCAGACCGGCCACAGCCACCCCGGCAATGCACCAGCACGCGACCACCGCCAACAAGCGCCTTGCGCGCCAGATGGCTGACCTCCGGCCAACGGCTCAGGATCTCCGGCGGCGGCGCACTGAAATCAGGGACGGGCAAATGTATCCATCGGCTGCCGATACTCTGCAGATCCGTCCCGATCGTCTCGGCACCAACTGCGGCATGTTCCTCCTCCGTGGTCATCGAAATGACCAAACCGGGCTGCCACTCTCGAATGTGGTCCATATCGCCACGATAATCGCCCCCTGCACCGGGCAGCGGGCATAGCGCCAGAATACCATCCGCCACCGAAAGCGCGTGCAAGATCAGCGTGCCCCCGGCCCGCTCCTCTTCGATGTCACCGTGTTGAGATCCATCCTCCATGGTCAGCCCCCACTGCCAATTCACCGCCTGATCCTACGCCAGCAATCCCCCCGGACGATCACATCCTCCAATGTAGCGATCTGTCGGCCCTGCACCTAATGGTTTCTGAAAGCCCGATGGCACACACGGCTTATCCTACCGCGACCACCATCAGCGGTGGACGCCACGCGCGGGCTTGCCTACTTTACCCGGACATCAACGACCGACCCCCGAATCTGGCACGAGACATCATGAGCGACACAGCAGGCGACACAGCAGACCAAACCTCGGGTCAATACCAGGTTCTGGCTCGCAAATACCGGCCCGAGACCTTTGCCGATCTGGTGGGTCAGGACGCCATGGTGCGGACGCTGAAGAACGCCTTTGCCGCCGATCGCATTGCCCAGGCCTTCATCATGACAGGCATCCGCGGCACCGGCAAAACCACAACCGCCCGGATCATCGCCAAGGGCATGAACTGCATCGGCGAGGATGGCCAGGGCGGCCCCACCACCGATCCTTGCGGCAAATGCGAGCATTGCACGGCGATCATGGAAGGCCGCCATGTCGATGTGATGGAGATGGACGCGGCCTCGCGCACAGGTGTCGGAGACATCCGCGAGATCATTGACTCGGTGCAGTACCGCGCCGCCTCGGCCCGCTACAAGATCTACATCATCGACGAAGTTCACATGCTATCGACCAGCGCGTTCAACGCGCTCTTGAAGACGCTGGAGGAGCCGCCCGCGCATGTGAAGTTCATCTTCGCCACCACCGAAATCCGCAAGGTGCCGGTGACGGTGCTGTCGCGCTGCCAGCGGTTTGACCTGCGCCGGATCGAGCCGGAGGTGATGATTGCCCTCCTGCGCAAGATCGCAGCGGCTGAGGGCGCCCAGATTGCCGACGACGCGCTGGCGCTCATCACTCGCGCCGCCGAAGGATCTGCCCGGGATGCGACCTCGCTCCTGGATCAGGCGATTTCCCATGGCGCGGGCGAGACCACCGCCGATCAGGTCCGCGCCATGCTGGGCCTTGCCGACCGCGGCCGGGTACTGGACCTGATGGACATGATCCTGCGCGGCGATGCGGCGGCGGCACTGACGGAACTCAGTGCGCAATATGCCGAGGGCGCAGACCCGTTGGCGGTGCTGCGCGATCTGGCGGAGATCACCCATTGGGTTTCTGTGGTGAAGATCACGCCTGATGCGGCTGAAGACCCCACCGTCAGCCCCGATGAGCGCGCCCGTGGCGGCCAGATGGCCGAAGCCCTGCCGATGCGGGTGCTGACGCGGATGTGGCAGATGCTTCTGAAGGCTCTGGAGGAGGTTGCCGCCGCCCCCAACGCGATGATGGCGGCCGAAATGGCGGTGATCCGCCTGACCCATGTGGCTGATTTGCCAACCCCCGAACAGCTGATGCGCACGCTTCAGGACACCCCGCCGCCGCCACCAGCTGGCCCCGGCAATGGCGCCCCCCTGCCGCAGGCGGGCGCGCAGGGGCACCATGCCGGGCAATATGCGGGCCAAAACACCGGCCAGAATCAAAACTCCGGCCACAACACGGGTCAGACAGCCTCCGGCTATCAGCCCGGCCCTGGCAGCGGGCCGACGATGTCGCAGACCATCTCCGCCACGGGCGGCGGACCGGCCACTGCCCTTGCGCCGCAGATGGATCAGGCGCTGGCCCGATACCCCAGCTTTGAACATATCGTTGAACTGATTCGCGTCCGCCGGGATGGCCTGCTGCTGGAATATGTCAAAACCTACCTGAGGCTGGTCTCCTACCAGCCGGGGCGGATCACCATCCAGCCCACCGATGACGCGCCCAAGGATCTGGCACAACGCCTTGGCCAGCAGCTGCAGACCTGGACGCAGGCACGCTGGGTCATTTCCATCGCAAACGAAGGCGGTGGTGAGACGATCACCGAACGCGACAATGCAGTTGAAAACGCCCTGCGCGACAAGGCCAGTCAACATCCGATCGTACAGGCCGTTCTGGACAGCTTCCCCAAGGCCAGGATCATCAAGATCCGCACCGCCGAAGACCTCGCCGCCGAGGTCGAAGCAGACGCCCTGCCAGAGGTCGAGGACGAATGGGATCCCTTCGAAGAAGAGTAACTTGCTTTGCAGGTATAATGACGCTGTTTCCCGCCGCAGCAATTGCAGAAGTCTGTGATAAGGAACGGCTGTCTTGGAAACCGGGCGATGGTCCGGCCACCGCCTGGGATGAGTTGATAGGCCTCTCCACCCTGCCCGTGTCCCTTGCGTTGCTTGCCCTTGCGGGCATCGCTCTGACCACACGAAACCGCCCGACCTTCGCAATCGCTGCCGTGCTCTGGGCCGGTCTTGCCTTTGTCGTTGCGGTTGACCGGTACGAAAACGCGCTGGATTATGCGGTAGCCTACGACCTTGCAGAAGATTGCTTGGCGCCACCCCACTTGTTCATCGGCCTTGCAGTTGCGATATGTGCCGGGATGACTTACGGCGCGCTGCGCCCTCGCACTTAGGAGAAAACAGATGCTCAAAGGCCTCGGCGGTCTTGGCGACATGGCCAAGATGATGAAATCGGCACAGGAACTGCAAACCAAGATGGCGCAGATGCAGGAAGACCTGCACAATGTCATGGTCACCGGCGAAGCAGGCGCAGGTCTGGTCAAGGCGACCGCCTCGGCCAAGGGCGATCTGAAGGCGCTGGATATTGATCCGTCGATCTTCAACGGCGACGACAAGGAAGTGGTCGAAGACCTGATCCTCGCCGCAATCAAGGATGCCCAAGCGAAGGCAGCCGAGAAGGCGCAGGACGAAATGGCCAAGCTGACCGAAAGCATGGGCCTTCCCAAGGATATCAAACTGCCGTTCTAAGCTGCGGCATCATGCAGACCCTATCAGGCGGCCCTGTGGCCGCCTTTTCTTTTGCCCCGCAGGCACTGTAAAACAAAACCTGAACAGACTGCCTGCGCCCCCTTGTGCTTTCCAAGGGCAATCAGCCTATATAGCAGGGCAGATAGGGGCGTTAGGCATGATCAAGAACTCCACCACCGATATCGAAGACCTGATTGCCCTGATGGCCAAACTGCCAGGGCTGGGGCCGCGCTCTGCCCGCCGGGCGGTCTTGCACCTGATCCGCAAACGCGCCCTGCTGCTGACACCACTGGCTGAAACGATGAGTGACGTTGCAGCCACGGCTCGTGAATGCCTCAACTGCGGCAATGTCGGCACCAGCGATCTCTGTACCATCTGCGAGGATATGACCCGCGCCAATGGCGAACTCTGCGTGGTGGAGGATGTCGCGGATCTCTGGGCGATGGAGCGGGCGGCGGTCTTCAAAGGGCGCTATCACGTGCTTGGCGGCACGCTGTCGGCGCTGGATGCCGTCGGCCCTGACGAGCTGCGCATTCCCCGTCTGGTGGACCGGGTTCAAGCCGAAAACGTCACGGAGGTGATTCTGGCGCTCAACGCCACGATCGACGGCCAGACCACGGCGCATTACATTGCCGATCAGCTCAACGGCCGGGTTCGACTCACCTCTCTTGCGCAGGGCGTGCCCATCGGCGGAGAACTGGATTACCTCGACGAAGGCACCATCACGGCGGCCCTGCGCGCCCGCAAGGACATCTGACACGCCCGTGCCACCCTTGGCCCACGGCCACGCCCCATGCCCAGGCGATATCTGATCAGACACAGCGGCTGGACGCTGATGTTCACAGGCGGAAACGCCGCGCAGTCACCCAGCACTATGCCAGTGGTCGAGTCTTTGTTTTCAAGGAGAAATGGTGGCGTGGGGGAGACTCGAACTCCCGACCTAACGATTATGAGTCGTTCGCTCTAACCAACTGAGCTACCGCGCCGTCGGGGTGCGAGGTACGCCAGCCACGGCCGCGCGTCAAGGCAGAAATGTCAGAAAAATGCAGCGATCCGCACCGAAAGGCGAATTTTTTGTGACGGTCGAATAATTGGCCTGCCCGCAGCTCAGCGGCCTGCCAGCATCCACGCCACAGCCACCCCGAAGGCAAGGCGCCTGAAACGCAAAAAAGCCACGGAACGCTGTGCATCCCGTGGCTTTTTTCTATCTTGCGTCACCCCTGTGCAGGGGCGCGTGTGGCTTAGAAACGGGGATCCGTATCGTCCTCGTCATCCTCGTCATCGCCACCGGCAGGCAGGTTGAAGAAGCTGTCAGCGTCAACCACATCCTCTTCTTCGGCGCGGCTCGGCTTGTCGCTGCCACCGAGGGTAAAGGTCTCCAGACCCTCGATCGCCGACGGCATACGGGGCTCTGCGTCCATCTCCAGCGACTGTTCAGTCGACACCAACTTGCGACGTTCGTCATCGCTCATCACACCACCTTCGGCAGCCTTCTTGGCGGCGGCTTTCTGTACGGCGGCATCCAGTTCGGACTGTTTACACAGGCCCAGCGCGACCGGGTCGATCGGCTGGATATTGGCAATGTTCCAATGGGTCCGCTCGCGGATCGCCTGAATGGTCGGCTTGGTGGTGCCCACCAGCTTGGAAATCTGGCCATCGGACAGCTCAGGGTGGAACTTCACCAGCCAGTAGATCGACGCCGGACGGTCCTGACGCTTGGACAGCGGCGTGTAGCGCGGTCCACGGCGTTTCTCTTCACCGGCAGCAGCCGGGTTGAACTTCAACTTCAGCTTATGCAGCGGGTTGTTTTCGGCCTTATCCACCTCTTCCTGCGTCAGCTGGTTGTTGGCAACCGGGTCGAACCCTTTGACGCCAGCAGCCACATCGCCATCAGCGATGCCCTGGATTTCCAGCTCGTGCATACCGACAAAATCGGCAATCTGTTTGAAGCTGATCGTGGTATTGTCCACCAGCCACACGGCGGTCGCCTTGGCCATCAACGGTTTTGCCATGCGCTCATCTCCTTAGTAACACGGTTGTCCCAGATACATCTTTCCCGTCGCCTGAAAGAGGCTTCCCCGATTTGGGGCGGTTTCCGTTGTCGGGGAACTTCAATTCTATATAGTCGCGATGTTTCTATAAGGAAAGAGGCGAATGCGCGGCATCAAACGGACCCTGAAGGCAGCCCTTATTGCGGTAGCAACTGTCGGACTGGGCATCGCCTTTGCCGCGACATCGCCGAGACAGGCAACAGCCGAAGGCGAGATTGCCGGGCAGTTCGACTACTATGTCCTCAGTCTCAGCTGGTCGCCGAACTGGTGTGCGCTGGAAGGCGACGCCAAACGGTCCGAGCAATGCGACCCCCGCCACGATTATGGCTGGACCCTGCATGGGCTCTGGCCGCAGTTCCATCGTGGCTGGCCGAGCTACTGCCGCACCGCAGAGGCACCGCCGACCCGCCAGCAGACGCAGCAGATGGCCGACATCATGGGGACTTCCGGCCTCGCCTGGCATCAGTGGAAGAAACACGGAACCTGTAGTGGCCTGTCCGCTCGCGAATATTTCGCCCTCTCCCGGCAGGCCTATGCAGAGATCAACCGACCGCGTGCCTTTCGCAGGCTGACCCAAGCCGTGACCCTACCCGCCAGTCTGGTGGAGCAGGCCTTTCTGCAGGACAACCCCGATCTGAAGCCCGACACGCTGACCATCACCTGCCGCGATGGCCACATCCAGGAAGCCCGCATCTGTCTGTCCCGCGACCTGAAACCCGTGCCCTGCGGCCGCGATGTGATCCGGGACTGCACGCAGAAAAACGCGGTGTTCGAGCCGATCCGCTAGCGCTGCGATCGGCACGGCCAGACGACTCCTGCGCCGAAGCACAGGGAGAGGCACCGGGAAATGGCATCCCTCGCGCCATAGTGACCCAATTTGCGCTGCCTTTATGGTAGACTGAGCATATGCACCACTCTGAGAGCACCTCAGATCCGGACCTGTCGTGCTCACCTCCCTTGACCGGACTGCCGCGCACTGCGCGAACCCGAGAGGAATAATCATGGCACGAACCATCGGAAACCCCATCAGCTGGCTGGCAAAATCCGTTGGCCTAACCAGTTCCCATCTTTCCGCTTCGGTGGACCATCTGGGCAGTGACAAGGCAGGCGAGATGCCCCGCGTGCTCCAGCTGGACATGGCAGACCTCGGTGCTGCGCTGCGGGCCGGGTGGCAGGATTTCGCGGCCTGCCGATCTGACGCCATGGCGCTTGTCTTTCTCTACCCGCTGATTGGCGTGGCCTTGGTTGTCCTCAGCCTGTCGATGAACCTCCTGCCGTTGATCCTCCCGCTGGTCCTCGGATTTGCGCTGGTTGGCCCGGTCGCCGCCGTTGGGCTCTATGAGATGTCATCACGCCGCGAGGCCGGTTTCACACCGCGCTGGATGGACGCCTTTGCCGTGCTGCGCTCCCCGGCGTTCCTGTCGATCCTGATGCTGGGCCTATATCTGGCCGCGCTCTGCATCCTCTGGCTGACGGTGGCTGCGGCGATCTACAACCGCACGCTCGGGCCCGAGGCCCCGACATCTCTGGCGGCCTTTACCCAGGATATCTTCACCACCGGTGCCGGCTGGGCAATGCTGGTGATCGGCGGCACCGTAGGCGGGATCTTCGCCTTTGCAGCGCTCGCGGTCAGCCTTGTGTCTTTTCCGCTGTTGCTGGACCGGCATGTCGGCCTGCCCATCGCTGTCGCCACATCCCTGCGCGTGGTGCGCCGGAATCTCTGGGTCTCGCTGGTCTGGGGCCTCATTGTCGCGCTTGCGCTGCTGGTCGCTGCGATCCCGATGTTTGCGGGCATGATCGTGGTGGTCCCGGTATTGGGACACGCCACCTGGCATCTCTATCGCCGAGCCGTTGCCTGACACGTGTCGGCGACAACCGCGCCAGCACGATCAGCCCGCGCGGCGGGGCCTACCCCTCGCCGCCGACCTCCAGAACAATCTTGCCGATATGCGCAGAGCTTTCCATCCGTGCATGGGCCGCCGCCGCATCTTCCAGGGCAAAGGTCTGGTCCATCACCGGCGCGAATTTCCCTGCCTCGATAAGTGGCCAGACCACCTCGCGCAGATCCCGCGCAATCTGCGCCTTTGCCAGATCGCTCTGTGGTCGCAGTGTTGATCCGGTCAGCGTCAGACGCCGCGCCATGACCTGGGCAAAGTTCAACTCCACCTTCGGACCTGACAGAAACGCGATGTGGACCATGCGGCCATCATCCGCGAGCGCACGCACGTTGCGCGGAATATAGTCGCCGCCCACCATGTCCAGAATCAGATTGGCCCCGCCTTCGCTTTTCATTACCTCGACGAAATCCTCATCGCGGTAATTGATCGCCCGTTCGGCCCCAAGCGTCAGGCACGCCGCACATTTCTCATCTGATCCGGCGGTCGTGAAGACCCGCGCGCCCAGCTGCGAAGCAAGCTGAATCGCGGTTGTTCCGATACCGGATGACCCTCCGTGAACAAGAAACCGCTCCCCGGCCAACAGGCCCCCGCGGGTAAAGACGTTGGACCAGACGGTGAAACAGGTCTCCGGCAGGCAGGCTGCCTGCTTCATTGACAGCCCCTCAGGCACCGGCAGGCAATGCGCCGCTGGCGTCACGACATATTCGGCATAGCCGCCGCCGGGTAGCAGCGCACAGACCCGGTCGCCCACAGTCAGCTCGCTGACCCCGGCGCCAATGGCGACCACCTCGCCTGAGGCTTCCAGGCCCGGCAGGCCGCTGGCGGTCGGGGGAGGTGCGTATTTGCCCGCGCGTTGCAGCGCATCCGGGCGATTGACGCCTGCATAGGCCACTTTCAGAACCACCTGCCCATGCGCCGGGGTCGGCATCGGGCGCGCACAGCCCTGCAAAACCTCAGGCCCACCCGGCTCGCGAATCTCAATCGCCTGCATCATCTCGGTCATTGGCATTCCTCCGCTGTTGTCACTGCCTAGCAAAGGACGGCTGCCCGTCAAAGACGTTGCATTGGCACAGGCAACCAGAACGTTGCGCCCATCAGCGCCGCGGGGTCGACCAGCTGCCCGGCAGGTCGTCGCGCGCGCTCGGCGCCTTTATCTGCTGGGCCAGCCAGTTCGGCCCCACCAACAGAGGTTTCAGCAACGGGTTGGACTGCATCTGCGCCTTCAGTTTCTCGAACTGCATGACGTTATCGATGCGACGGTCGAGAAACTCCCAGCTGGCTTGGTGGTTCAGACTGTCGTCTCCCAGCCAATAGAGCACGGTCGAAGAATAAACGCCCGCAAGCGATCCCCGCTTGGTGTACCAGTTGATATCCTCCGAAGAATCGCCAAGCGCGGTCCAGATCGCATCCACCGTGCCCCAGATCAGCCGAACACCATCGCCTGCGTATTGTGGCAGCGAAAACAAAGTGGTGCCACGGCGCACGGCTTCCTTATCGTCGACGACCTCCAGCCGCAGACGCACCGCCCGTGCGATCTTGTCGCGAAACCGCAGGCCGGTCATGTCCTCTTGCGCCAATCGCTCAAGCATCAGCTGATCACCACGCCTGTGAAAGGCAACCGCCAGATCTACCGCGCCGCGTGGGCACAACGCCTCCGCCAGCGCCGGGGCAACCCCGGCGTCCGCCACCGCTGCAGAGAATGTCGAGGCGCTCCAGCCATCAAAGGGCACATGCAGTAATGCGGCATTCAGCAGCCGCTCGATGGTGTCGCCCGCCTCAGGCACGGAGCGCGGGTCGGTGTGATCCTCAATCGTCATGATATCGCCTTCCGAAATCTCATCTCTCTCTAATCGCAATCGCGTCTTCTGGACACCGGGTATCACCTGCGGCGCGGACAGACACGCCCGGACTGTTCGGCTCAGCGACAATGACGCATCAAACAGCTACAGGAGCATCTGCACCGCCCCTGCCCGGCACTGGACAAGCTAGCACGACCTTGCTATATGGCCAGCTCCTGCAAATCCTTGCAACTCAACTTAGAAAGGTGGTGAAAACCACATGCAGGTTAGTGTTCGCGACAATAACGTCGATCAGGCGCTTCGTGCCCTGAAGAAAAAGCTGCAGCGTGAAGGCGTCTTCCGCGAAATGAAGCTCAAGCAACATTTCGAGAAGCCGTCCGAGAAAAAAGCGCGTGAGAAAGCTGAAGCGATTCGCCGTGCCCGTAAACTGGCACGTAAGAAAGCACAGCGCGAAGGCCTCCTCTGAGCCCTTCGATCCGCAGTTCTGGACGCAAAATTGACGACCCCCGAGGCTTTGCCGCGGGGGTTTGTCGTTTTTGCCCTCCCCGAAAATAGCGAGTGCGACAATCCGTCGCCTATAAAATTAATATTTTATCAAAAAATACACGCAATACGTGTGTTCGTTTCAGGAAAACTGCGCTAGTCTGGTTAATGCACGGGCAGGCTGAAGCGTTTCCCCAGCAGCTGCCCGCTCCATCGGATCTGGAACACCCGGTGGTTTAAACCCGGAGCAGGCAGCGTCTCCCCCCCATCAGGCGCTTGTCTTACCCCCTTACAACCAAGGCATTTGCCGCTCCGGGTTCCTTCTCTCCTCAGAACCCACGGGTAGACAGCGCCCTGACTGCGCTTTCCCTAACAGCCCCGCACCACGCCTGCGCGCCCGCCCGATCAGGCGCAGCCAGGGCACGGTCCCGGCGGCTGTCCAGACGCGACAAACGGCCTGCCGTCAGTAGATCTTGGGCACGTAGAGGTCATCCGGCAGCACCCGGCGTTCGTAATCGGGCTTGTACTCCCGGTCCGGCAGTGAGACCCGTTCGCTCGGCACCTCGCTATATGGAATCTTCGTCAGCAGATGCTCGATACAGTTCAGCCGCTCGCGCTTCTTGTCGTTGCCCTCGACGATATACCAAGGCGCTTCCGGGATATTGGTGCGCTCGAACATATCTTCCTTGGCCTTGGTATACTGCTCCCAGCGGATTCGGCTCTCCAGATCCATCGGCGACAGCTTCCACTGTTTCATCGGATCATGGATCCGCATGAGAAACCGCAGCTGCTGTTCTTCATCGGTGATGGAGAACCAGTATTTCAGCAGGATGATGCCCGACCGAACCAGCATCCGCTCGAATTCGGGAACGTCCTGAAAGAACTGTTCGACCTGGTCATCGCTGGCAAATCCCATGACCCGCTCCACCCCGGCGCGATTGTACCAGGAGCGGTCGAAGAGCACGATTTCACCCGCCGCTGGCAGATACGGCACATAGCGCTGGAAATACCACTGGCTCTGCTCACGGCGGCTGGGGGCGGGCAAGGCCACCACCCGCGCCACCCGCGGGTTCAGGCGCTGGGTGATCCGCTTGATCACCCCGCCCTTGCCTGCGCTGTCGCGGCCCTCAAACAGGATGCAGACCTTTGCCCCAGTGTGCTGGACCCAGTCCTGCACCTTGATCAGCTCCGCCTGCAACCGCAGCAGATTGCGGAAATAGACCTTACGGTCCAGCATCTCCGGATGCTGTGAGCGATAGATCTTGCGCAGCTCCATCGACAGCATCGGTTCGGCGAACTCGATCTCGAAATCTTCGTCCAACGTGTCCTGAAGTTCAGCGTCCAGCCAGTCAAAGGAATCAGGGTCATACTCGCTGGTCACGCTCGGGCTCCTTGGTCGGTTAGTGGTCAGTCACGCGGCAGTAGCAGGCAGATGTGATTGTTTCATGTCACACCATACCGTCGCAGAGATCCGTCGGCACTCCGCGCCGTCACTGCCAACAGGCCATCGCTCCCCGTGGCGCGACCGCCGACAGGGTCAGAACAGGGAATCGAATAATCCGAACGGGCGCAAGGGGGCACGGTGCGAGAAACACCAATTACGCGCGATGATCACTCAAAATCATGTCAGCTGCCTTTTCCGCGATCATGATTGTGGGGGCATTGGTATTGCCGCTGGGAATCACCGGCATCACACTGGCATCAACCACCCGCAGCCCCGCCACTCCGCGCAGCCGAAGCGCCCCATCCACCGGCGCCGCCTCCTCGATGCCCATCCGCACCGTACAGGTCGGGTGAAATATCGTGGTGCCGATATCACCCGCTGCCTGCATCAGATCCGCCTCCTCATCGGATCCGCCGCCCGGCTTCAGCTCCTCCGGCAGATAGCGGCGCATGGCGGACTGCCCCATGATCGCGCGTGCCTGCCGGATCGCGGCGACCGCGACCTGACGATCGCCTGCGGTTGACAGGTAATTGGGTGCAATACGCGGCGCCTGCATCGGATCGGCGCTGGTGATCGCCACCTCACCCCGGCTTTCGGGCCGCAGGTTGCACACACTCGCCGTCAGCCCCGGAAAGTCATGCAGCGGCTGACCAAAGGCCTCCAGCGTCAGGGGCTGCACGTGATACTCCAGATCCGGCGTCGCCAGATCCGGGCGCGACCGTGAAAACGCACCCAGCTGACTGGGCGCCATCGACATCGGGCCAGACCGGCGCAGCGCATATTCGGCAGCGATCTTCACCTTGCCAATCAGCGAGTTTGCCAGCGTGTTCAGCGTCTTTGCCCCGCTCAGCCGCCAGGCGCAGCGCAGCTGCAAATGATCCTGAAGGTTCCGGCCAATCTCAGGTAGGTCACGATGCACCTCGATCCCATGCGCCCGCAGCAGTTCCGCCGGACCCAGGCCAGAGAGTTGCAGGATCTGAGGGCTGTTGATTGCGCCCGCCGACAGCACGATTTCCCCCCGCGTCCGCGCGGTCCTGACCACGCCCCCCTGGCTGTACTCCACGCCCACCGCCCGGCCCTCTTCGATCAGAATGCGCCGTGTATGGGCGCCGGTCTCGACCTTCAGTGTCTCGCCGGTTGCGGTCCGCAGAAACGCCTTTGCGGTGTTCATCCGCCAGCCGCCACGCTGATTCACCCGGAAGTAACCGACTCCTTCGTTGTTACCGGTGTTGAAATCCGTGACCTTTGGCAGCCCCCAGTCCGCGGCCGCCTGCATCCAGTCGTCCAGCACATCCCAATGCAGCCGCTGGTTTTCCACCCGCCATTCGCCGCCCGAGCCGTGCAGATCGGACGGCCCTTCAACATAATCCTCTGACTTCTTGAAATAGGGCAGCACGTCGTCCCAGCCCCAGCCTGTCAGGCCGCGCTGACGCCAGCCGTCATAATCCGCCGCCTGTCCGCGCAGGTACAACATCCCGTTGATGGAGGAACAGCCGCCCAGCACCTTGCCACGCGGATAGATCAGCGCCCGCCCGTTCAGCCCGGCCTCGGCCTCGGTCCGATACATCCAGTCGGTACGCGGATTGTTGATGCAATAGAGATATCCCATCGGGATATGCACCCAATGGTAGTTGTCCCTGCCTCCCGCTTCCAACAGCAGCACGCGCTGCCCTGCGGCACTCAACCGGTTGGCCAGCACACACCCCGCGCTGCCCGCGCCAATGATGATATAGTCCCAGTCCATATGCCCCCGCCCGCGACGATCCTGCCGTCTTGTTCTGCCTGAGTAGTCTTTCCCAGATCACGGAGCCTTACAAGCCGCCCTGCCACAGGGGCGCTGCCCCGGTCAGACCGGCAGCGCCGTGGTCTTGAACACCGTACGCAGCGCAAAGGAGCTTTGCATCTGCGCCACGCCGGGCAGTCGCGTCAGATGCTGGCGATGGATGCGGGCGAAATCATCGGTGTTTTCAGCCACCACCTTCAGGATGTAATCCGCCGTTCCCGCCATCAGATGACATTCAAGCACATCCGGAATGCGTGCCACTGCCTTCTCAAACGCGTCCAGCAGCTCGTCGGCCTGGCTTTGCAGGGTAATCTCCACAAATACCGTTGCGGGCAGGTTCATCTTGCGTGCATCCAGCAGCGCGACATAATTGCGGATATAGCCATCCGCCTCCAGGCGCTGGACCCGTCGGTGGCAGGCCGACGCCGACAGGTTAACCTGTTCGCTCAGCTCTGCGTTGGAGATCCGGCCCTGCTTCTGCAACACCTGCAAGATCCGACGATCCGTGTGATCAAGTGACATATGGTGAAAGATCCTTCGTCAAAGTTACAATATATTCGAAGAACCTTCGATCTGCACCTTTTTAATCTGCCCAAAAAAGAAGCACTTTTCACTGCGCCTGCGGCACAATAGCGCAAGCATGTAGGAGGAGTGATTACATGAAAATCGGATGCCCCACAGAGATCAAGCCGCAGGAATTCCGTGTCGGCATGACGCCGGACGCCGCCCGTGAAGCCGTTAACCACGGACATTCTGTCCTGATCCAGGCCGGTGCTGGCATGGGTGCAGGTTTCACCGATGAGGATTACGTCGCCGCTGGTGCCGCCATCATCGACACCGCCGAAGAGATCTTCGCGACCGCCGAAATGATCGTGAAGGTCAAGGAACCCCAGGCCGTTGAGCGCAAGATGCTGCGCGAAGGCCAGCTGCTGTTCACTTATCTGCACCTGGCCCCCGATCCGGAGCAGACAAAGGACCTTCTGGAAAGCGGCTGTACCGCCATCGCCTATGAAACCGTGACCGACGACCGTGGCGGCCTGCCGCTGCTGGCGCCGATGTCCGAAGTGGCCGGCCGTCTGGCCCCGCAGGTTGGCGCATACACCCTGCAAAAGGCAAACGGTGGCCGTGGCGTTCTGATGGGCGGCGTCCCCGGCGTGGCCCCCGCCAAGGTTGTTGTGATCGGCGGCGGTGTGGTCGGCACCCATGCGGCCAAGATCGCTGCGGGCATGGGCGCAGATGTCACTATTCTCGACCGTTCGCTCACACGCCTGAAGTACCTCGACGATGTCTTCGGTCGCGACTTCAAGAACCAGTATTCCACCGCTGGTGCCACCGCTGAGCTGGTCCGTGACGCCGATATGGTGATCGGTGCGGTTCTGATCCCCGGTGCCGCGGCGCCGAAACTGGTCTCCCGTGCACAGCTCAGCGAGATGAAGCCGGGTGCGGTTCTGGTCGACGTCGCTATCGACCAGGGCGGCTGCTTCGAGACCTCCCGAGCCACCACCCACGCCGATCCGATCTACGAAGTCGACGGCATCATGCACTACTGCGTGGCCAACATGCCGGGCGCCGTCGCGCGCACCTCGACCCAGGCCCTGGGCAATGCGACCCTGCCCTTCATGCTGAATCTCGCCAACAAAGGATGGAAACAGGCCTGCGCCGATGATCCGCACCTGCTGAACGGTCTGAACGTCCACGCGGGCAAGCTGACCTATTTCGCCGTCGGCAAGGCACTGGGTATCGACGTCGTCTCCCCACAACTGATGATCAAGTAACACCTCCCTCACACTTGGCATCAGCCTGAACAAGGCCCCGCAATCGCGGGGCCTTGTCGCATTTTCAGCAGGTTTGATCCGCCGCAGAAATAATTCTGCAAGCGCCACTAGACAATCGGTCTAGTCAGCTTATGTCTAGCATCATGAGTGAGACACGCCTGCAAATTCTGGACACCGGCCGCAAGCTGACCGCACAGCGCGGCTACACCTCGGTTGGCCTGACCGAGCTGCTGAGCACGGCGCAGGTGCCCAAAGGCTCCTTCTATCACTATTTCGCCTCGAAAGAGGATTATGGCTGCGCGCTCCTGCGCCACTATGTTGATCAATACCGGCTGGAGCTCCGGCACACGCTGAATGATCCCGAACAATCGGGGCGGGATCAGGTGCTGGGCTATTTCCGCTGCTGGAAAGATCGCCAGATCTCCGGCAACGCAGAGCAGAAATGCCTGATCGTGAAGCTAGCAGCAGAAGTGTCCGATCTGTCCGCCGACATGCGCGCGATCCTGCAACACGGCGTGGAATCGATCGTCGCCCGCCTGTCCGACTGCCTTCGCGGCGCACAGGCGGATGGGTCTCTGGCCGCAAGTGTCGATCCCGACCAGACCGCCACAACCCTCTACCAGATCTGGCTGGGAGCCAGCCTCATGGCACATCTGTCCCAGGACGGCGCGCCGTTTGAAACCGCCATGTCCCAGACCCTGATCATGCTCCCACCACCGCAGAGCTGATCCGCGCCAAAAAAATTTTCCAACCACTAGACGATCGGTCTAGTTCGTAACTTCATCAGAGAGGAACCATCCCATGCCACAGTCCGACAGCACCAACCGCAAATTCATCCTCGCAGAGCGCCCCAAGGGTGAGCCGACCGACAGCACCCTGCGCCTGGAAACCAGCGACATCCCGACCCCCGGCGAAGGCCAGATGCTGCTGCGCAACGAATACCTGTCGCTGGATCCCTACATGCGCGGCCGGATGAGCAGCGCCCCGTCTTATGCCGCTCCGGTCGAAATCGGAGAGGTCATGGTGGGCGGCACCGTTGCACAGGTCGTGACCTCCAACCTTCAGGGGTACGAACCGGGCGACTGGGTTGTCGCCTTCGGCGGCTGGCAGGACTATGCACTGTCTGATGGATCCCTCACCATCAATATGGGCAAGACCCCGCAGAACCCCTCTTGGGCGCTTGGTGTTCTGGGCATGCCCGGTCTCACCGCCTGGGCGGGTCTCACCCAGATCGGGCAGCCAAAGGAAGGCGAAACACTGGTGGTCGCAAGCGCCAGCGGACCCGTGGGCGCGACCGTTGGCCAGATCGGCAAGATCCTCGGTTTGCGCGTTGTCGGCATCGCCGGCGGGGCCGAAAAATGCCAGCATGTCGTCGACACTTTGGGCTTTGATGCCTGCATAGATTACAAGACTGATAGCTTTGCCGACGATCTCGCCAAGGCGGTCCCGGATGGCATCGACATCTATTTCGAGAACGTCGGCGGTGCAGTCTTCGATGCGGTGATGCCGCTGTTGAACCCCTCGGCTCGGATCCCGCTCTGCGGCCTCATCTCCCAGTATAATGCCACCGCCCTGCCCGAAGGCCCCGACCGGATGAACTATCTGATGGGCCAGCTGCTGCGCAAGCGCATCACCATGCGCGGCTTCATTGTCTTTGACGATTTCGGCCACCTCTACCCGGAGTTCGCCAAGCAGATGACCGGCTGGGTACAGGACGGCAAAGTGAAATACCGCGAGGAAATGATCGAAGGTCTGGAACAAGCGCCCGCCGCATTCGTTGGTCTCCTGAGAGGCGAGGCCTTTGGCAAACGCGTCATTCACCTCGCCGACTGATCTGAACTTCATATGGAAAGGAGACCCGAGATGAAAATCCTGATGGTTCTCACATCCCACGACCAACTGGGCGACACGGGCGAAAAAACCGGCTTCTGGCTGGAGGAATTCGCCGCCCCCTACTACGTGTTCAAAGATGCCGGCGCCGAAGTCACGCTGGCCTCGCCCAAGGGCGGCCAGCCGCCACTTGACCCCAAAAGCGACGATGATAGCGCCCAGACCGAAGCCACCCGCCGGTTCAAGGACGATCCCGCTGCACAGGGCGCCTTGGCCAACACCAAGGTGCTGTCCGAGGTGACAGACGCAGGTTTCGATGCGATCTTCTACCCCGGTGGCCACGGCCCGCTCTGGGATCTGGCCGAAGACGCCGACAGCCGCCGCCTGATCGAAGGGTTCGCCCGGAGCGACCGCCCGGTCGGCGCCGTCTGCCACGCCCCGGCCGTGTTCCGCCACACCGAGGGGGCCGATGGCAAACCGCTGGTGGCGGGCAAGCGCGTCACCGGATTCACCAACACCGAGGAAGAGGCCGTTGGCCTCACCGATGTGGTGCCCTTCCTGGTCGAGGACATGCTGAAAGCCAATGGCGGCCTGTATGAAAAACAGGACGACTGGGCGGAATTTGCCATCATCGACGGCAAGCTGGTCACCGGACAGAACCCGGCCTCCTCCGAGGATGCAGCCCGCAAGCTGATGTCGCTTCTCTAACGACGCGCGACAGACCACCAATAAAAAGGCCGCCCTCCATCACGGGGGCGGCCTTTTCCGGTCTCGCAGAACAGCGCGATCAGATCGCTTCTTTCATGCTTTCTTCCAGATAGATCTCGCGCAGGCGCTTGGCGATCGGGCCCGGCGTACCATCGCCCAGCGCTACACCATCGATTTCAACAACCGGCATCACAAAAGCAGAAGCCGAGGTGGTAAAGGCCTCATCCGCCGCCTTGGCTTCCTCGATGGTGAACAGGCGCTCTTCCACTTTCAGCTGCGCCTCTTCCGCCATGCGCAGAACCGCCTTGCGAGTGATGCCGTGCAGAATGTCATTGGACAGCGGGCGGGTGACGATCACGCCATCCTTGACGAAATAGGCGTTGTTCGACGTCCCCTCGGTCACATGACCATCCTCGATCATCCAGGCGTCATCTGCGCCGGCCTTCTTGGCCATCATCTTGCCCATGGAGGGGTAGAGCAGCTGCACCGTCTTGATGTCGCGACGGCCCCAGCGGATGTCCTCGATCGAGATGATCTTGGCGCCTTTCTTGGCTGCCGGGCTGTCCGCAAGACCGGGTTTGTTCTGGGTAAACAGCACCAGCGTCGGCTGGGTATCGGCAGAGGGGAACACAAAATCACGATCCCCGTCCGAGCCACGGCTGACCTGCAGATAGACCAGGCCCTCCTCGATACCGTTCAGTTCAACCAGCTTGCGGTGGATCTCCAGCAGCTCTTCCTTCGAGCAGGGCTCCGCCATCTCCAGCTCATCCAGCGAGCGCTTCAAACGCACGGCGTGACCTTCGAAATCGATCAGCTTGCCGCCCAGAACCGATGTCACCTCATAGACCGCATCCGCCATCAGAAAGCCGCGGTCAAAAATGGAGACCTTGGCTTCGGTCTCGGGCAGGTATTCGCCATTCACATATACGGTACGGGTCATCTTGGTCTCCTTAACCCCACAAGGCTGCGTTCGGCGGGTGCACGCCGGCTGCGTCGAAATTCAACGGTTCCTCGCGGTCTTCGGCCAGAAGCAGCGGCCCGTCAAGGTCCGTGACCACCGCACCCTGCGCCACCAGTGTCGCAGGGGCCATCGCCAGAGACGATCCCACCATGCAGCCCACCATCACATCAAAGCCCCGCGCCAGTGCCGCCTCGCGCAGTTTCAGCGCTTCGGTCAGCCCGCCGGTCTTGTCCAGCTTGATATTGATGACGTCATATTTTCCTTCAAGCGCAGCAAGGCTCTCACGGTCATGGCAGCTCTCATCGGCGCAGACCGGCACCGGCCGCTCCATCCCTAACAGGGCCTCATCCTCTCCCGCGGGCAGCGGCTGTTCAACCAGCGCCACACCCAGCCGCACCAGATGCGGGGCAAGATCGGCATAGACCTCCGCGCTCCACCCCTCATTGGCATCAACGATGATCCGCGCATCAGGCGCACCCGCGCGCACGGCTTCCAGGCGGGCCATATCGTCAGCGGTCCCCAGCTTGATCTTCAGCAGCGGACGATGGGCATTCTTCGCTGCCTGCGCCTGCATGTTCTCGGGGCTATCAAGCGACAGCGTATAGGCGGTGATTTCCGGCTTTGGCTCTGGCAGACCTGCCAGCTCCCAGACGCGCTTGCCCACCCGTTTCGCTTCCAGATCCCATAGCGCACAATCCACTGCGTTGCGCGCCGCGCCCGCAGGCAGGAGCGATTGCAGCTCTTCACGACCAAATGTCTCAGGCAGACCTTCAATCTCGGCAGTGACACTCTCAAGCGTCTCGCCATAGCGCGCATAGGGCACACATTCGCCCCAGCCCGTCATACCATCCTGCTCAATGCGGACCGTCAGCACCTTGGCCTCGGTGCGCGAGCCGCGGGAGATGGTAAAGACCTGCGCCAACTTGAAGGTATCGGGGGTCACGCTGATCTGCATGGCTGTCTCCATCACTGCGGTTTTAGTCAATCTCTATTTGGTCAAATCCGACCGCGCGGGATCCAACCGGACAAGGCGCCGGCAAGGACGCAGGCCCCGGATGTCATCTTTCCCGAAATACTCCCGCCGGAGGCTCCGATCCTGTCGGACCACCCCGGCGACAGCGAGGTTAGATCACACCGCGTTCAGCGCGTCCACCAGACGGCCAGCGCCATGGCGATAGGGGTCAACCGCAGGCAGACCCATCCGCGCCTCGACCTCGGCGAGGTAGGATTTCGCCTCTTCCTCGCTCAAATGCTGGGTGTTGACGGAAATGCCGACAACCTTGCAGTCCGGGTTGGAAACCTGCGCCAGCGGCAGCGCGGTATCACGCAGCTGCTCCAGGCTCGGCAGCTTATATCCCGGCAGGCCACGCATATGCTCACGGGTCGGCTCATGGCACAGGATCAGCGCATCCGGCTGCCCACCATGCACCAGTGCCATGGTCACCCCGGAATACGACACGTGAAACAAAGAGCCCTGACCTTCGATCAGATCCCAGTGGTCGTCTTCATTGTCCGGCGTCAGATACTCGACGGCACCGGCCATGAAATCCGCAATCACGGCATCCAGCGGCACGCCCTGGCCGGTGATCAGAATACCCGTCTGACCCGTCGCGCGGAAGGACGACTTCATCCCGCGTTCCTGCATCTCGGCATCCATCGCCAGCGCGGTATACATCTTGCCGACCGAACAATCCGTGCCAACCGCCAGACAGCGCTTGCCGCTGCGCTTCACCCCATTGGCGATCGGATAGCCAACAGTGGGCACGCGCACATCATGCAGGGTGCCGCCATGGGTCTGGGCAGCTGCCACCAGATCGCCCTCATCGCGCAGCAGGTTGTGCAGGCCAGACGCCAGATCATAGCCCATCTCGAGGGCCGCAATCAGCACCTCTTTCCACGCCGGAGAGATCACGCCGCCCCGGTTGGCAACACCGATCACCAGCGTCTTGGCACCGGCGGCCTTGGCCTCTGCCAGCGTCATGTCGGTCAGCCCCAGATCGGCACCACAGCCCGGCAGGCGGATCTGGCCCACGGCATGGTCGGGCCGCCAGTCACGGATACCGATGGCCACCTTGGCAGCCAGCATATCGGGCGCGTCGCCCAGAAACAGCAGATACGGGGTCTCGATCATGGCGGGGCCTCCTGAGTAAAAGTCGAGTTCCGCGCGAGTGTAAGAGAGCCGCTCTGCGAGAGGCTCCCGAATTCCGCGCAATATCCGCAGGTCAACGCAGATTTCTTCGACGTTTTCGCAAATTACACGAAGATTATTCGATCCTCGCGACGGATGCGCGCGTTCCTTGCTTGGTTGCGCCCGCAGGCACGCGCCAGAGCTGCCGCTTTCTGCACCTGCAATGCTGCGCTTGCACAAATTCCTTGCAGGTCGGATCGTAATTTAATACCAAAACAGAAGGAAAATTTGACACTTCATTACTCAAAGGTCGCCAGCATGAGTTTTCGCATCCAACCCGCCGCCCCGGCCCGCCCCAACCGTTGCCAGTTGTTCGGCCCCGGCTCCAACACCAAGCTCTTTCCCAAAATGGCGGCCTCGGCAGCGGATGTGATCAACCTCGATCTGGAAGATTCGGTAGCCCCCTCCGACAAGGACAGCGCCCGCGCCAATGTGATCGAGGCCCTGAACACGGTCGATTGGGGCAACAAATACATGTCGGTGCGCATCAACGGGCTGGATACGCCCTATTGGTATCGCGATGTTGTGGATCTTCTGGAACAGGCCGGTGACCGCCTCGATCAGATCATGATCCCCAAGGTGGGCTGCGCTGAAGACGTCTATGCGGTCGACGCGCTGGTCACCGCCATTGAACGCGCCAAGGGCCGCAGCAAACCGGTATCCTTTGAGGTGATCATCGAATCCGCTGCGGGCATCGCCCATGTCGAAGCCATCGCCGCCAGCAGCCCACGCCTTCAGGCCATGTCGCTGGGTGCGGCGGATTTCGCGGCCTCAATGGGCATGCAGACCACCGGCATCGGCGGCACGCAGGAAGACTACTACATGCTGCGCGCGGGCGAAAAACACTGGTCCGATCCCTGGCACTGGGCGCAGGCCGCCATCGTTGCCGCCTGTCGCACCCATGGCATCCTGCCGGTGGACGGTCCATTCGGAGATTTCTCTGATGACGAGGGCTATATCGCCCAGGCCAAACGCTCCGCCACGCTGGGGATGGTCGGGAAATGGGCCATCCACCCCAAACAAATCGCACTGGCCAATCAGGTCTTCACCCCGTCGCAAGAGGCAGTCTCCGAGGCCCGCGAAATCCTCGCCGCAATGGAAACCGCCAAGGCCAACGGCGAAGGCGCCACCGTCTACAAGGGTCGCCTGGTCGATATCGCCTCGATCAAACAGGCCGAGGTGATTGTCGCCCAATCGGACCTGATCGCCAGCAACAGCTGACCCAGAAAGCCGGGAGCGCAACCGCGCTCCCGCCCAGCCACAGGCGCAGACCATGACCGACCTCACGCTCATCCATACGGCCGACGTCCATGTGGCAACCTTCGAGGCGCTGGCCGGCTCGGCAAAACTGCATCACATTGTCCGCCCCGACTGGCTGGAACGGGCGCAAAATGGCATCGACGACACCCTGCGCGAGGAGGTCACCGCCGAGATCCGCCAGGTCACCGGTCCCGCCCTGTGCACCTGCACCACGCTGGGCGAGCTGGCAGAAACCGCTGGCGCCACGCGACTCGACTGGCCGATGATGCAGGCCGCCGCCCAGATCGGCGGTCCGGTGCTGCTCGCCTACTGCCTGGACAGCACCCGCGCGGCCTCCACTGCGCTGCTCGAACGCGCCTTCGCCCAAAACGGCCAGACCGCCGAGATCCGCAGCCTGCCGCTGACCGGTCTCTGGCCTCATTTCACCAATGGCAACAGCGAGTTGTTTCACACCGAGATCGCCACTTGGATCAGCACCAGCCTGGCCTTGGTGGCTGATACCGCCTGTGTGGTCCTGGCGCAGGCCTCGATGGCCGGGGCTGCTGATCTCGTAAAAACGGAGATCCCCGTACTGGCCTCCCCTGCCATCGCCATGCGCGCCGCCCTGGCCGAAGGGTGACAGCAGCCCTGTCACCTTTCCTCAAATACTCAAAAATACCACCACCCCGGCGCTCAGGCCCGCAGATCCTTGGGCGATCCCATGACCACATAGGTGGTGATCGAAGTGACATAAGGCGACGTGCCCAGAATATCGGTGTGAAACTTCTTGTAACTTGGCAGATCTGCGCATTCGACCCGCAGCAGATATTCGATGGTGCCGGTGATATTGTGGCACTCCACCACCTCCGGCGCCTGTCGCATCGCAACCTCAAAGGCCTCCTGCGCCTCCTTGGTGTGTTCGCCAAGGCCAACGCCGATATAGGTGACAAACCCCACGCCTAGCGCCTGACGGTTCAACACCGCACGGTAGCCGGTGATGAGACCGCTGCGCTCCATCTCCTGCACCCGGCGCAGACAGGCCGAGGGCGACAGACCAACCCGGTCGGCGAGCTCTAGATTGCTTATCCGCCCGTCCCGGGTTAGCTCACGCAATATCTTGTCGTTTATTTGATCAAGTTTCGCCATTTGTTGCAAAACATGATCCATTCACGCAGAGAACGCAATTTCATTCACGCCGAGACCCTGCATTTTCATCGCCATGACTTATGAACTCTTCCTCGCCCTTGCGGCTTTTGTCTTCGGCACTGTTTTCACGCCGGGTCCCAACAATCTGATGCTGATGGCCTCGGGCGCCAATTTCGGTTTCCAGCGCACCCTGCCACATCTTCTTGGCGTGGCGATCGGCTTTCCGCTGATGATCCTGCCGGTGGGCCTTGGCGTGATGCAGCTGTTCGACGCCTTCCCGCCACTCACCTGGATCATGACCGCCCTGTCGGTGGCCTATATGCTCTGGCTGGCCTGGAAGGTCGCCAATGCGGCCCCGCCGCAGGACGGCGAGGCACAGGGCACACCGCTCAGCTTTCTTCAGGCCTGCGCCTTCCAATGGGTCAACCCAAAGGCCTGGGCAATGGCACTCGGCGCGATCACCCTCTATGCAGCCAGCCGCGATGTGACGGCGATCCTCTGGGTATCGGGCACCTATCTGCTGATTGGCTGTTTCTCAGCCTCGACCTGGACCATTCTGGGTCAGCAACTGCGACGGCTGCTGACCCGGCCCGCTCAGCTGCGGGCATTCAACTGGACCATGGCGGCGCTGCTGTTGGCCTCGCTGGCCGCGATCCTGCTACAGGGCTGACACTCACTTCAGCGGCAGGCAGATCTCGGTCAGCAGCTCCTCCGGCGCGACCTGATGCGGATCATTGAGATAGATCTCGTAACAGGGCGCATCGGCCGGCTCTTCCTGCGACTGCGGTAACCAGGCCCCGAACAGATCGCCATAGGCCGCATGGATCCCGGAGTATGGCCCCTTGTAAGTCAGGACTGCGGTCTTGCCGCCGGGCAAGACAACCTCTTCCATCCCCTCCGGCAGGACGCTGTCATCGGCCGTGCTGGCCCCGGCGAAGCTGCGCAGCTCCGCATCCGGAACAGCATCCGGGCTGTCGAGGTAGACACCGATCATCTGGCGCATCTGCGGCCAGAGATTGCGCGCCGTACAAAGCGCGGAAAAGGCCTCGAAACTGCGACCAATCTCGCTATAGGCGCCTTTGTGGGCAAGCGCGGCCAGCCTGCGGCCGGGTTCGGTGCGAAGGGTAACGGGTAACATGGGTTCTCCTTTGGCAATCAGATTGGGATTTGGCGGCAGAAGACGGCCCCTTTTGCGAAACGCAGCGGGCGACACCCCATAGGCATCGGCGAAAACACGGGCAAAGGAACGTGGATTGGGATAGCCGGCAGCCTCGCCGATACGCTCGATCCGCGCGCTGCCCTGCACCAGAGCGGTCGCCGCCAGATGCAGCCGGATACGGCGCACCGCCTGCGCGCAGGTTTCCCCGGTCAGGGCGCGAAACACCCGGTGCCAATGGAACCGCGACATCGCCGCGACATCCGCCAGCGCATCCAGCGACAGATCCCCCTCGGGGTTGTCGTAGATATACGCCAGCACACGCAGAATGCGGTCCTCATAGGAGTTGCTCATCGGAAAACGTCCCTCTTCTGACCGGTTTTGGATGCCATAGCAGCACTTCACAAATCTTGCTGAGTTGCATCCGCCGCCCCTTGAGGCCATATATCGGGCAAACCGCTCGAGTGAGACGACATGACCCAGTACATGGATTTTGAGAAACCGTTGGCCGAAATCGAAGGCAAGGCGGAAGAACTGCGCGCCCTGGCCCGGGCCAATGAAGAGGCCGATCTGACAGATGAGGCCGCAGCGCTAGACGCCAAGGCGGCGCAGTTGCTGATCGATCTTTACAAGGATCTGACCCCCTGGCGCAAATGTCAGGTCGCGCGTCACCCCGAACGGCCGCATTGCCGCGATTACATTGATGCGCTGTTCACCGAATACACGCCACTGGCCGGTGACCGGAACTTTGCCGATGATCTGGCGGTTATGGGCGGCCTGGCCCGCTTCAACGACCAGCCGGTTATGGTTATTGGCCATGAAAAAGGGTCCAACACCAAGGCTCGCATCGCCCATAACTTTGGCATGGCCCGCCCCGAAGGCTACCGCAAGGCCATCCGCCTGATGGAAATGGCCGGTCGTTTCGGCCTGCCCGTGGTGACCCTTGTGGACACCGCAGGCGCCTATCCCGGCAAAGGTGCCGAAGAACGCGGCCAATCCGAAGCCATTGCCCGCTCAACCGAGATGTGCCTCAAGATCGGTGTGCCGCTGATCTCCATCATCATCGGCGAAGGCGGCTCCGGTGGTGCCGTGGCCTTTGCCACCGCGAACCGCGTCGCAATGCTGGAACATTCGGTTTACTCCGTGATCAGCCCCGAAGGCTGCGCCTCGATCCTCTGGAAAGATGCCGAGAAAATGCGTGAAGCCGCCGAAGCCCTGCGCCTTACCGCCCAGAACCTCAAGGAGCTGGCCGTGGTGGATAAGATCATCCCGGAACCGCTCGGAGGCGCCCATCGCAATGCCGAAGCCGCCTTTGAGGCGGTGCGCGGCGCGCTGGCGGAGATGCTGGCCGAGCTGGAGGGCAAAGATGCCGCCACGCTGATCAAGGACCGGCGCCAGAAGTTCCTGGACATCGGCTCCAAGGGGCTGGCGGCCTGACGCCTCCCCCGCCCTAAAGTCCGCATCCTTGCGGCGCCGGTGGCATAACTGCCCGGACCAGGGCGCATGGCCATCACTACAGCAGCCGACAAAGCCGACCCTCGCCCGGTCGGCTTTGTGACATCAGCGGGCATCACCGGCTGCCAACCGGCAACTGAGCAAAGCGGCCCGCACTGCTGATCCGGTCTCGCCGTCCTCATCGGCCAGACAGGAGGGATCGGTCATCCAGCTCCCTCCGATCCTCGATCAGCGCCGGCCCTCAGGGCAACGGTACGCAAGCGCTCCCGCGGCCACGCTTCACCGGCTTACGCC
>NZ_JAYMXF010000023.1:0-18670 GCF_048055755.1 Phaeobacter sp. JH204B | reverse complement strand
CCCCGGCCCCCGCTCCCGGTTGGCTCCAGCTGCCCCCGCAGTGGATCAGCGCGCGGCGGCCGCCGTCAGTTTTGCCAGCGCGCCCTGCATCTTGGCGATGACATCGGCATCAGCCGCGATATCCAGACCCGCCAGCATCTCTGCCGGGTTTTCATAGGTCAGCCAGACCTGCCCATCGGCATCCTCATGGACCAGAACCTTCAGCGGCAGGAAAAGCCCCGCCCGCATATCCGCCTGCATCGCGGGGGTGCCCAGCTTGGGATTGCCAAAGATCAGGAGTTGCGCCTCGGCGAGGGACATATCCACGGCTGCCGCACCCGCAGCGTGGTCCACCCGGGCAAAAACCGTGGCCCCGGCGCCTTCGACCGCCGTCTGTAGCGCATCCATGGTGTCAGACACGGAACTCGGGCTTGGAACCGTCATCAGTTCGGCTGCGGCCGGGATCGCGGAGAGCGCAGCAAGAGTTCCGGCAAGGGCGAGGGATTTGATCATGGCGATGGCTCCGAGAAAATGACAACATGCCAGCAGCACAGGCCAAGCAGGGCAAACAGGCAATTCACATCTCAGGCATCGGCAGAGTGTCGCTGACCTGACCGCCCCTCTGTGGCCCCCCCTCTGCCAGGCAAGACCCGCGGTCGACACCCCAGGGCCACGCGCGGCCTGCGGCACCGCGCCTGCTTTCCATTCCTCACGTAATGGCGTCTATTGCGCGGCGACAGCGCAACCGGCGCCTCCGGTTGCGATCACAGACACGAAAGTTCTCCCATGCCCCGCGTCCGCAAGACCCGCCTCCCAGACAGCGCCCGTTTGTGGCAGATGGTATCGCCCGGTGATTTTGTCGATGGTTATGCGGTCGACAGCCCGCTCACCCCGCGCGAGGCCGCCGATATCGGCCTGTCGATGCCGGGCTGGGCAGCCGCACTCCTGCGGCTGCGCAATGCCTTGGTCCGCCCGCTCGGACTGAAGACCGAGGTGAGCGACAGCGGCGAGGGCGCGATTTTTCCGGTGACATTCGAGGACAGCCGCGAGCTGATCCTGGGCGCCGATGATGCTCATCTCGATTTCCGGATCACCGTATTGCGGCACGAAGGACGGATTCACATGGCCACCTGGGTGCATCGTCACAATCTGCTGGGACGGATCTATCTGGCGCTGGTGATGCCGTTTCACATCCTGATCATCCGTGACAGCATGCGCCGCATCGCGCGGCACCGCCCGATGATTGCATCCCAACCACCCGCGCAGTAAAGACACAAGGCACCCCCAGCGGCAAAGGGATCGCCATGCTGAAGACCCGTATCATCCCCTGTCTCGACGTGGCTGACGGCCGCGTGGTCAAAGGTGTCAATTTTGTCGGCCTGCGCGATGCCGGAGACCCGGTTGAGGCGGCCAAGGCCTATGACGCGGCAGGCGCGGATGAAATCTGCTTTCTCGACATTCATGCAACCCACGAAAATCGCGGCACCATGTTCGATATGGTGCGACGCACCGCAGAGCAGTGTTTTGTGCCGCTGACCGTGGGCGGTGGGGTGCGCACAAAGGATGATGTGCGCGCGTTGCTGCTGGCAGGCGCCGATAAGGTGTCGTTCAATTCGGCAGCCGTGGCCAACCCGGATGTGATCCGCGAGGCGGCCGATCAGTTTGGCAGCCAGTGCATCGTCTGCGCCATCGACGCCAAGACCGTGGCCCCCGGCAAATGGGAGATCTTCACCCATGGCGGGCGCCGCGAAACCGGCATTGATGCGGTGGACTTCGCCCGGCTGGTCGTTGCCAAGGGCGCCGGGGAAATCCTGCTCACCTCGATGGATCGCGACGGCACGAAATCTGGCTTCAACCTGCCGCTCACCCGCGCCATTTCGGATGCGGTGGACGTGCCGGTGATTGCCTCTGGCGGGGTTGGCACGCTCGACCATCTGGTCGAGGGCGTCACCGAAGGCGGCGCCAGCGCGGTTCTGGCGGCGTCGATCTTCCACTTTGGCGAATACACCATCCAGGAGGCCAAAGAGCATATGGCCAAGGCCGGTATCCCGATGAGGCTGACATGAGCCTGCTGCACGATCTCGAAGCCACCATTCTGTCCCGCAAGGGTGCTGATCCGGAGAGCAGCTGGACCGCCAAACTGCTGGCCAAGGGTCCAGAGAAATGCGCCGAGAAATTCGGCGAGGAAGCCATTGAGGCCATCATCGAGGCGGTGAAGGACAACACGGCCGGCCTTGCCTCCGAGGGCGCCGATGTGCTGTATCATTTTCTGGTGATGCTGGCGGCCCGCGATGTGGCGCTGGATGATGTGCTAAAGGTGCTGGCCGAGCGTCAGGGGCTGAGCGGCATCGCCGAGAAGGCCGCCCGCCCCAAGGGCTGAAATCCAGGCCATGCGGCGGATCAGGGGAGGCGCTGCCTCCGCGCGGCACGCGCGGCTTGCCCTTGACGCGCAAGGACCCCTTACAATCGTTAAGGCCCTTCGAGGGATCCCAATACATCGTCTACGCCGCGCAGCGGCGCCCGGCCCAACCGTGTATGCCGCCCGTCAGGGCGGCGGGAATGGGCGGGAGCGCCCTGCCCGGCGGTCGGGCATCACAGTTTCGACGAGATGATTCCGGTGGCAAACCCACCCATGCGCAGCTCGCCAAACAGGCGCTGATATTCGATCTTGGGACATCGGTTCTGGATCACGGTAAGGCCTGCCGCTTCTGCCCGTTCAGCCGCTTCGGCATGTTCGACCCCGATCTGCATCCAGATCGTCTGCAGCCCCTCGCAGACCTCCAGCGCCTCCTCGACAATGGGTGGGACCGCCTCTGAGCGGCGAAAGATGTCGACCATATGCACCGGCTCGTCGATGTCCCGTAGACTGGCGTGAATGGTCTGGCCGAACAGGGTTTTGCCGGCATGACCGGGATTCACCGGCAGGACGCGATAGCCCTTGAGCCCGAGATAGCGGGCCACATAGTAGCTGGGACGCACCGGGTTCGTGGAGACCCCGACCACGGCAATGGTCTTGCTGCGTGTGAGCACGTCCTTCAGATGTCGATCGGAATAGTCTGGCATCGCTCCCCCGGCTGTTCTGGCCTTGTATCAAAGCGCCTTCATCGCGCTTCGATCTGCCTGAGCCTATCGGCTGGGACACGAGGTGCAAGATGAATTGCAACGGCTCTGACGCCCGCTGGCGGACCAGCCTGTTGGTGCAAGAACGAGAGATAAAGCCCGGTCAGACAATAAAAAAGCGCCCAGGACAAACCTGGGCGCGAGGTATGGAACGAGGGACAGTGAAAAAGATCTGCGAAGGTTCCAATTCGCAGTCTGTTAATAATATGGGATGGTCATCGCGTTTTGAAAGGGATCCTCTCAAATTCGTGACATTTCTCCTGCGGGGCCAGTCACATAGGCCCATAGCACAAGCAGGCATTCGAGGCGGTCATTTGCGCAGGACGGCTGGCCACTGCTGTTCGGCATCAGCGATCAACCTCAGCCGCTCCGCCTCCCAGGCGGCCAATGCGCTGGGGTTGTTCAGGAGATAGAGTCGCCCGTCAGCAATCACCCAGAGCGTCGGATTGCCGGGCGCCAGATATCCCTGCGACAGCGCATAGGCGCAATAGCCGCCAAATCGTGGCGCAAAAGCTCTGGGATTGCGTTCGAATTCTTCCTGATTCTGCGATGAGGCAAAGCGCCAGATCGCCCCGCGCCACAGGATCGCATGGTCTTGCTGACCGGGGATTGCCGCGCCATCCTGAAAGAACGCCACCACGTCATGGCCGCCCACCGCCAGCCCCCGCGGCGCGGAGACCAGTGCAACCTCCGCCCGTGCCGGCGTGGCTGTCAGCATCGCTGCGGCCAGGGTGATCAGCGCGCCCAGGCACAGGGCGGCGAGCCTGGATCCCGCCTTGGCATCGCTTCGCGTCGCGGCCCCGCCGACCACCAGACCGACCAGCAAACTGGCCAGCAAACCAGCCACCAGTCCTGCCGAGGCACCCAACACGGGCTGCGCGCAGGCGCGCCAGCTCCGGCAGATGATGGCAGTCGAAAACGTCACGGGCGTGCAGGTCCTTGTCAGGCAACTGGGGTTGAATTTAAAGCGCAGCAAGAACAGTCGCTCTTACCCGGCCAAGTCTGCCCGGCGCGCAGGCCGCTGCAAAGGGTGGATACGCATTTGTGATGGATCCGTGACCTTTGCACAGATGCGCCCAACCCCTGATCGGGGCTGGGCCGCCGCTAGCGGTTCAGCTGGCGGCATCGACAGGCAGGCAAGGCTTAGCGCGCAATGGAGGCATAAAGCGCAATCGCCGCGGCATTGGAGACGTTCAGCGATCCGAATCCGCCCGCCGCGTCAATCTTCACCAGATGATCCACAGTTTCCTTGGTCTTCTGGCGCAGGCCCGGCCCTTCTGCCCCCAGCACGAGGGCTACCGGATCCCCCTTGCGCCCCTCAAGCACGGTTTCAATGGTCTCTTCCGCCTCGCCATCAAGGCCGAGCACCAGAAACCCCATCCGCTGCAACTCGACGATGGTATCGGCGAGATTGCGCATCCGCAGATAGGGTTGGCGCTCAAGCGCGCCGCTGGCGGTTTTGGCAAGCGCGCCGGTTTCCGGTGCCGAGTTATGCCGCGTGCCGATCACGGCGCTGGCGCCCAGCACCTCGGCCGAGCGCAGGATGGCACCGACGTTATGCGGATCAGTGACCCGGTCCAGGAGCACCACACGCGGGCGTTCGGCACCGATGCAGTTTTCCGCCAGACCGCCCCAGTTCAACGGCTTGACCTCCATCGCCGCGCCCTGATGGACGGATTGTTTGTCGATCGGCGGGTTGAACTTGCGCGGGTCGATCACCTCGGCTTCGATACCCGACTGGGCGATGGCATCGGCCAGTTTCGCCTCGGCGTTCTGGGTCACCATCAGACGCAGTTTTTCGCGCTTGGGATTGAGCAGCGCATCGCGCACCGCATGCAGACCGAACAACCATACCGTTTCCGCCGAGGCTGCCTTTTTGGACTGCTCTTTTTCGACGACCCATTTGGGTTTTTTAGACATTTTGCTCTCCAGCAGAAAGAAATCCGGACCCGTGTGAAAATCTGGCGATTTTCCTGTTGACGCCCCTTTGGCCTGCTTGTAATCACGCCTCCACATCAGGTGCAACACGCAACTGATTGTGGGCGACAGGCCGCAAGGTGTGGCAGGGGACTGTAACTCCCTCGCGGAGACGCACGCCTGGTTCGATTCCAGGGTCGCCCACCATCTTCTCTCTTTCAGCACCGGTAAGCAAGAAGATGGTGGCAACCGCCCGGACCATGAGCGCATCTCGCAAGCCTCTGATACATATCACTATTCCGGCACATCAAGACGCTCAGCCGCTGAGCCGCTTTCCATGTCATCTGCTGATGATCCGTGGCTGCGGCAGAAGAAAACCGGCGCAGCAATCTGCACCGGCCTCATCGAATTGGAGGTTGGACGCGAAGGCTTCAGCGCTCCTGTTCGGCCTGTGCGACGGCGGAATGGACCCAGCTTACCAACGCCTCAAGGTCCGGTTCGGCCTCCTGTGCCAGCCCGTCGGAAAAGCTCTGAAACGCCTCCACATTCATCCGGTTCACACCTGAAACCACGACCGCGCCGCGCGCCAGCGCTTCGCCGATAACGGGGCGCATCCCGCGCCCGTCAGCTTCGTGTTTGCCAAATTTATTGACCAGCAGAACCTGCGGCGCCGGGTCCTGCCCCAGCGCTGCCGTGACCTGTCCAACCGCGCGCTCCAGCGCCTCGGGGTTCAGGCGGCAGCCGCGTGCCTCCGGGCCGAGAGACTGCGAGATGCGGATGGTTTCGCCCGCGGGCAGAACGCGCACATCCATGTCACAGAGCTGGCTGTCGTAGCATTCGGTGTTGGTCTGGACGATGCCAGCCAGCCGCAGCCCATCGGCCTGCAACCGGTCCGCCAGGGCGCTGAGCAGTTTATCGGTGGCACCGCGTTCCTGGGTCATCACGTAGGACAGATGCATTGTGGCCTCTTGCTAGGAAATTGCGTGCCCGCAGGCTAACCCCAAATGCACATGACAGCCAGAGGCCCGATTGCCGCGCGATACACGACTTTGGCATCAGACACGCTGTGCCAGCATCAGCACCGGATCATAGGTCAGCCGCACGCCCCCCTGACGGCCAAAGCGGCGACGATAGTCCTCCTCGAACTGGCGCAGCCTTCTGCGGGTCCAGCCTCCCCGAGACTGGCCATTCACGCCCGTTGCCCGCAGGTGGCGCAGCACGGCGCGCGGGGTCTCAAAGCTGAGCGTGATCGGAGCCTGCCGCAACTCGACCAGTCGCAGCCCCGGCGGCAGATGCTGCGCCCATTCGTGGTGATCCATGTAGTTGGGCGCCGCCGCCCCGGACCCCAGCGCGACCAATTCGTGGAAATGCGCGCGCCCAAAGCCAGAGAGCGCCAGCCAGCCACCGGGGCGCAGCGCGGTCTCAAACCCTTGCAGGAGGGAAGGCAGGTCGCCGATCCACTGCACAACCGAGGCAGCCGCGATCAGGTCCAGGTTTTCGGGCAGCGCGAGGGTTTCGATCCGTCCCGGCAGGAAGAGCGCCGATTGCCCATGTGCTGCCAGAACCGGCTGAAGGCCTGCCTCTGCCTCTGGCACAAGGTCGTTGAGCGTGAGATGGCGGACCGACAGATCCCGCAACAGCGCATCGGTCAGATGGCCGGTCCCTGCCCCGAATTCAAACAGATGTGCGACGGGGGAGGTGCCGATATGTGCAGCGAGGAGCGCCGACAGCTCTGCCGCGATCTGTGCCTGCGCGCTGGCAGCATCGTGGTAGCTCCCAAGCCCACGGCGAAAGGCGCGGGCCACGCGGGCGGCATCCACGGTTGCGGGGGGCAGATCCCTCATGACAGCAGGGCCTGCCAGCTGTCGAAGTGATCAAACGGCGCATGGGCGGCTGTGGGCAGCTCCCTCAGCGTCACGCCCGCCCAGGCCCGGTGCTGATTTGCGGGCGGAAAGATCCGGTCCCGCCCGGCGATCCAGACCAGATCAAAGCCGACAGCCGGCGCCGGTCCGCGCTGCGCGACCACATGCAGCTCGGCCCGGCGAGCGTCAATGTCGATCTCATGGGGAGACTGCGGCGCATTGAATGTCCGGCGCAGGAACTGGGCAAAGCTCTGCTCACTCAGCCCCTCTGCGGTCCTGGCCATCACCTCCGGCGGGATGCCGCGCGTCTCGTCCACGGGCGCAAGGGTGCCGTTGACCGCGACCTTGCGATCAAAGGGATCGCCGCGCCCCTGCTGCCAATGGGCATAACCCGCAACGCCGAAAGACCAGGCCAGCAGCGTGACATGATCGTAGCCAGACAGATCGGGGAGATCGGCATCAAGGCTGCGGAAATCGCTGACAAACAGAACATCCTCAGGGCCGGTGAGATGCGCAAAAACATCCGCCCCAATCGCCCAGCCGCCGAAGACCACGATGGCCTCGGCTGCCTCGTTCTGTTTGAGCCAGCGGAATTCCATCGCCTAGAGTTCCCGCGCCAGCCGCAGCATGCCTGCGGTGATTTCGCTCAGTTGCTCCGGCGATGTGATGAAGGGCGGCATGGTGTAGATGTTGGTGCCGAAGGGGCGCAGGAACACGCCCATCTCATGCGCCCGCGCGTGCGCCTCATCCGCCGAGACGCGGTGCTTCATCTCGATGACACCAATGGCGCCCAAGACCCGCACATCAGCCACATTGGGTAGATCGCGGGCCGGGGCCAGTTCGGCCTGCAACTGCTCAGCGATGGCCGCCACGGTGCCGCGCCAGTCCTGTCCGGTCAGCAGATCCAGAGAGGCCTTAGCCGCGGCGCAAGCCAGCGGATTGCCCATGTAGGTCGGCCCGTGCATGAACAGACCGGGACTGCCGCCGCCGATGCCTTCCGCCACACGGTCATTGGTCATGGTGCAGGCGAAAGAGATATGGCCGCCGGTCAGCCCCTTGCCAAGGCAGATGATATCCGGCTCCACCGTGCAAAAGTTGGTGGCAAACAGCTCTCCGGTGCGGCCAAAGCCGGTAGCGATTTCGTCGAAGATCAGAAGGATACCCAGCTCATCGCAAATGATACGGGCCTGATTGAGATATTCCGGGTGGTAGAAATACATACCGCCAGTACCCTGCACCACAGGTTCCAGGATGAAGGCGGCGATCCTTTCTGCGTTGGCCTCCAGCACATCGCGCAGTTCACCCAATCCGTTTAGGGCCGGGTCGTCCACCCAGTCCTCATGGATGCGGACCGGCGGGCGGGAGACGAAATGCTGCACGCTCAGCGCGCCCTGGAACAGGTGGTGCATGCCGGTGTCGGGGTCGCAGACGCTCATCGCCTTCCAGGTATCGCCGTGATAGCCGGCGCGGATGGTGGCGAACTGCTGGCGGTCCGGCTGGCCGATAGCGTGCTGGTACTGCGCCGCCATCTTCATCGCCACCTCGACCGAGACCGAGCCGCTGTCGCAGTAAAAAATGCGCGTCAGGCTTTCGGGCGCGATCTCCAAGAGCTTGCGGCCCAGGTCGATGGCGGGGTCGTGGGTCAGCCCGCCGAACATCACATGCGGCAGGGTGTCGAGCTGGTCGTGGATCGCCTTGGTGATTGCCGGGTTCCTGTGGCCGTGCATCATGCACCACCAGGATGACATGGCGTCGATCAGCCGGGTGCCGTCGTCCAGGGTGATGTACATGCCCTCGCTTTCCTTCACCACAAAGGTTGGGCCGGGCTTGGCCACGTTGGTGTAAGGGTGCCAGAGGTGCTGCTGGTCGAATTCCAGCTGGGTGAGGTCTGCCGCACTCATGCCATCTCTCCTTGGTCCAAGGCCTCCTTGATCAGGTCCACGTTGATGCTTTCGGCAAAGGTATCTTCGAGCACCGTTCTGGTCCGGTCGATAGACCGGGCCGCGCCCGACCCTCCCCCCGGGAGGGCGCTTCGCACCCGCCCAGGCTCGGGCGTGGCCCTCAGCTCTTCCATGAAGGGCAGCCGTCCCAAATGCGCGACCTGGCTGAACTGGCAGATGGTTTCCTCCACCGCCGGCTCCGCGTCGCCGATGAAGGCCACGCCGACCACCGGACAGCCTGCATCGCGCAGCGCTTTCAGCGACAGGAGCGTGTGGTTGATGGTTCCCAGCTGCGTCCGGGCGCAGAGGATCACCGGGGCGCGCCAGCGGGCGAACAGGTCGAGGTACAGCAGCTTGCGGTTCAAGGGCACCATCAGCCCGCCCGCGCCCTCGGCCACCAGCACGCCGTCCACCTCGGGCAAGGACAGCGTATCTGGGTCGATCTCCACGCCCTCGGCCTCTGCCGACAGATGCGGCGAGGCGGGCAGTTGCAGCAGGTACCCCTCCGGCAGCGCCGGGCGGCCCGACAGGCGGGCGACGATCTGGCTGTCGGTCTCCTCCTCCAGCCCGGATTGCACCGGCTTCCAGTAGGTGGCACCGAGCGCCTGCACCAGACCGGCGGAAAAGATGGTCTTGCCGATGCCGGTATCGGTTCCGGTGACAATCAGCGCGCTCATGCTGCACTCTCCATTTCCCGGGCGAGGTCTTCGAACATCCGGGTGATGGCCTCTGCCCCTGTGTTCAATGTGATCGACAGCCGCAGCCGCGAGGTGCCGCGCGGCACCGTCGGCGGGCGGATGCCGCGGATGTCATAGCCGCAGGCCTGCATCCTCGCGGCCAGCGCCATGGTGCGCTTATCGTCGCCAATCACCACCGGCAGAATTTGGCTCTGGAAACCCTCCAGCCCGCACTGGCGTTTGGCCTCATCATGCGCATGAGTAATCCCCTGCCACGCCCGCTCGCGGCGGTCCGGGTTCTGCTGAAGCTCCTGCAAGGCCGCCCGCACCAGCGCCGCGTTCAAGGGCGACGGCGCAGTTGCGAAGATGAAGCCGCGCGCTTTGTTGATCAGAGTCTCGATCAAAACCCGCTGGCCGCAGATCAAAGCGCCGGAAGCGCCCAGCGCCTTCCCGCAGGTGTGCAAGGAAAGGACGTTGGGGCGGTGGGCGATGTCATGTGCCAGTCCGCGACCCAGATCGCCGAACACGCCGGTCGAATGCGCCTCATCCACCACCAGCACGGCGCCCTCTGCATCCGCCAGCGCCATCAGCGCCTCCAGCGGCGCCAGGTCGCCGTCCATGGAATAGACCGCCTCAACCGCGATCCAGACCTGGCCTGCGCCGCCTGACGAGCGCCAGTCCTTCAGCACCCGTGCCGCGTCCTCCGCATCGCTGTGGGCAAAGCTGCGGATCTCTGCCCGGCCCAGCCGCATCCCGTCGTGGGTGCTGGCATGGATCAGCACATCATAAAGCACCAGATCATCTTGATGCGGCAGGGTGGAGAAGATCGCCTGATTGGCGTTGAAGCCGCCGCCCATGAACAGCGCCGCCTCGGTCCCGAAGAACGCGGCCGCCTCCGTCTCCAGCAGCTGGTGCTCCGCATCGTTGCCACGCAAAAGGCGCGAACCGCCCGCGCCCACCGGCACGCCGCGCGCCAGTGCGTCAGCGGCGGCGGCACGCAGCACATCGCTGCTCGCCAGCCCAAGGTAGTCGTTGGAGGCAAAGTCATGCCCGTCCCGCGGCATCAGTTGCCGGTAGCGTCCGCGTGTGCGCAGCGCTTCCAGCGATGTCTCATGCCTCGGGAAGGCGCCCGCCATCAGCGGCTGCCGTCGCAACCCGCAGCCATGGCGGTGATGCCCAGACGGTCGAACAGCTGCTGATCCTTGTCCTCTTCGGGGTTGTCGGCGGTCAGCAGCGTGTCGCCCACAAAGATCGAGTTGGCGCCGGCAAAGAAGCACATCGCCTGCATCTCGTCCGACATATCGGTGCGGCCGGCCGACAGGCGCACGTGGGATTTCGGCATCAGGATGCGGGCCAGCGCCACGGAGCGGACAAATTCGATCGGATCCAGCTTCTCGACATTGGCCAGCGGCGTGTCGGCGATCGGGATCAGCATGTTGACCGGCACCGAGTCAGGATGCACCTCCAGCGTCGCCAGCGCCAGCATCATGTCGATGCGGTCCAGCTGCTGCTCCCCCATACCGACGATACCGCCGGAGCAGACCTTGATGCCCGCCTCGCGAACCCGGTTCAGGGTGTCGATCCGGTCGGCAAAGGTGCGGGTGGTGATGATCTCGGAGTAATACCGCTCCGAGGTGTCGATATTGTGGTTGTAATAATCCAGCCCTGCATCGCGCAGGCGGAACACCTGTTCCTCATCCAGCATGCCCAGGGTCATGCAGGTTTCCATGCCCAGATCCTTGACCCCCTGCACCATCGCCTCCAGCGCGGCCATGTCGCGGTCCTTGGGCGAGCGCCAGGCGGCCCCCATGCAATAGCGGGTCGCGCCGCCTTCCTTGGCTTTCCTGGCCTCGGCGATCACCCGCTGCACCTCGATCAGCTTGGAGGCCGAGAGCTGCGCGCCGTTGCGCGCCGACTGCGAGCAATAGGCACAATCCTCGGCGCAGCCGCCGGTCTTGATGCTCAGGAGCTTGGATTTCTGCACCTGATTGGGGTCGAAATACTGCCGGTGCACGCTGTGCGCCTCAAACAGCAGATCCATGAACGGCTTGTTGTAGATCGCTTCCGCTTCCTCGCGGGTCCAGTCGGTGCGGATGGGTGCAGCGTCCAGCATGCTGTCTCCTGTTCTCTATACCTGTTGGCCATGCGCGGATGGCGTTGCGGTTTTATAGATAACTTGCAGGGTTGCGATCAAGCGCAAAGCTGCGATGCAGCGATTTGCCCCACCGGAGGAGTCATCTTGGACTTAGTGCATTGTTATTTATACATATAAATAATCTATAAAATTACAGGTTGACGGGATGACAGCATCTCCCCTACCCCTAAGGCACGCAGGGGAGTCTCGCCAAGGGGACTGAGAGGCGTTTTGGTGCGGGGCAACCCAAACCGGCGGCGCGACCCTTTGAACCTGACCCAGTTGATACTGGCGTAGGAAGCTAGGCATGCACGGCGCCGGGACAAATACACCCCGACTACCCTGCGTTGACCGAACAAGAGGGCCGCGCGCCCTCTGTTTCCCGAGCCAAGCCTCATCTGGTGTCTTTTCTGAGTCTAGGCTTCGAGGAGCACCATAATGAACGTCCCCAACCCAAAGATCACCACAGGTGGCCTGCCCGCATCGCGCAAGATCTACGTTGCAGGCGAGGTCCATCAAGACATCCGCGTGCCGATGCGCGAGATCGCCACCCACCCCACTGCGGGCGAGGCGCCGCTGCCGGTCTATGACAGCTCCGGCCCCTACACCGACCCTGACGTGCTGACCGATATCCGACAGGGCCTGCCCGCCCTGCGCCGCCAGTGGACCCTCGCGCGCGGCGACGTCGAGAGCTATCAGGGCCGCGATGTGAAGCCAGAGGACAACGGTTTTGTCGAGGGCGACCGGCTGGTGCCTGAGTTCCCGGTGAAGCCTGCCCCGCTGCGCGGCAAGGACGGCGCCGCGCCAACCCAGCTGGCCTATGCCCGCGCCGGTATCATCACGCCGGAAATGGAATTCGTGGCGATCCGCGAAAACCAGCTGCGCGAGCTGTCGCCCTGCCACGGCAAACGCGACGGCAATGACTTTGGCGCCAATATCCCCGACTACGTGACTCCGGAATTCGTTCGCTCCGAAATCGCCGCCGGTCGCGCCATCATCCCGGCCAACATCAACCACCCCGAACTCGAGCCGATGATCATCGGCCGCAATTTCAAGGTGAAGATCAACGCCAATATGGGCACCTCTGCTGTCACCTCCTCAATGGAGGAAGAGGTGGACAAGCTGGTCTGGGCGATCCGCTGGGGTGCTGACACGGTGATGGACCTGTCCACGGGGCGCAACATCCACAACACCCGCGAATGGATCGTGCGCAACTCGCCGGTGCCGATCGGCACCGTGCCGATCTATCAGGCGCTGGAGAAGGTGAATGGCATCGCCGAGGACCTGACCTGGGAAGTGTTCCGCGACACGCTGATCGAGCAGGCGGAACAGGGCGTCGATTACTTCACCATTCATGCGGGCGTGCGGCTGCACATGGTGCCGATGACCGTGAACCGGGTGACAGGGATCGTCTCGCGCGGCGGCTCAATCATGGCGAAGTGGTGCCTGCATCACCACAAAGAGAGCTTCCTTTATGAGCATTTCGAGGAGATCTGCGACATCTGCCGCCAGTATGACGTGAGCTTCTCCTTGGGTGATGGCTTGCGCCCCGGCTCCATCGCCGATGCCAATGACGAGGCGCAGTTTGCCGAGCTGGAAACCCTTGGGGAACTCACCAAGATCGCTTGGGCCAAGGACTGCCAGGTGATGATCGAGGGTCCGGGCCATGTCGCCATGCACAAGATCAAGGAAAACATGGACAAGCAGCTGGAGTGCTGCCACGAGGCGCCGTTCTATACGCTTGGGCCGCTGACGACCGACATCGCGCCGGGCTATGACCACATCACCAGCGGCATCGGGGCGGCGATGATCGGCTGGTTCGGCTGCGCGATGCTGTGCTACGTGACGCCGAAGGAGCACCTGGGCCTGCCTGACCGGGACGACGTGAAAACCGGCGTGATCACCTATAAGATCGCAGCCCATGCCGCCGATCTGGCCAAGGGTCTGCCGGGGGCGCAGCGCCGCGATGATGCGCTCTCCCGCGCGCGGTTTGAGTTCCGCTGGGAGGATCAGTTCAACCTGTCGCTGGACCCGGATACTGCGCGCGAATTCCACGACCAGACTCTGCCGAAACAGGCCCATAAGGTGGCGCATTTCTGCTCCATGTGCGGGCCGAAGTTCTGCTCCATGCGGATCAGCCACGACATCCGCGCCGAAGCGCAGAAGGAAGGCATGGAGGCAATGGCGGCCAAGTTCCGCGAGGGCGGCGAGCTATATGTGCCTGCACCTGAGGCTGCGGAACCGGCGGAATGATCACCATCGCAGGCGCAGGCCTCGCCGGTCTCGCCTGCGCCTATGAGCTGGCGCAGCGCGGGGCCGCCGTGCGGATCTACGAACGCGCGGCTGCGATCGGTGCAGGCAGTGTCGCGCGCTATGCCGGCGGCATGCTCGCCCCCTGGTGCGAACGCGAAAGCGCCGAGGAGGCGGTGATCACCCTCGGTGGCCGCGCCATCGACTGGTGGGCCAAGGTCACGAGCGTCCACAGGCGCGGCACGCTGATGGTGGCGCCTGCCCGCGACCGGGCCGAGCTGACCCGCTTTGCCCGCCGCACCACCGGGCATCGGGGCGTGGACGAGGCCGAGATCGCGACGATGGAGCCGGCGCTGGCGGGGCGGTTTGCGCAGGGGCTGTTCTTTGAGCAGGAGGCACATCTGGACCCGCGACAGGCGATCCGGGATCTGGCGGCTGCGGTCTCTGCGCTTGGCGTTGAGATCTGTCTGGGGGCTGATGCGCCGGGAAGCGTTGATATCGACTGCCGGGGCATCGCCGCCGCCGACCGGCTAACGGGCCTGCGGCCAGTGCGCGGAGAGATGGCGATACTGCACTGCCCGGAGGTCATGTTCACCCGCACCCTGCGGCTGCTGCACCCGAGAATACCGCTGTACCTCGTCCCGCGCGGCGACGGGCTGTTCATGATCGGCGGCACCATGGTTGAAAGCACATCCACCCGTCCCGTCACCCTGCGCTCGCTCAGCGAGCTGCTGAATGCAGCCTTCACCCTGCACCCGGGCTTTGCCGAGGCCAGCGTTGTGGAAACAGGCGCCGGGCTGCGCCCCGCCTTTGCCGACAATCTGCCCCGCCTTCATCAGGACGGCGGGACGCTATTCCTCAATGGGCTGTACCGCCACGGATTTCTGCTGGCGCCCGCGATGGCGCAGCAGGTGGCGGACCGCCTCGGACCGGAGACATCAGATGAACATCACCGTGAACGCCAAAGCGCATGAGGTGAGCGCCCGGACGCTGGAAGCTGCGCTGCGTGAGCTGGGCTATATCAGCCCGTCGGTCGCCACCGCGCTGAATGGCGCCTTTGTGGCCCGCACCCGACGCGCTGACACCGAGCTGAACGAGGGCGACCGCATCGAAGTGCTCGCCCCGATGCAGGGGGGATGACGATGCAGATCTATGGAGAAGAGATCACCTCGCGGCTGCTGCTGGGCACCGCCCAATACCCCTCGCCTGTGGTCCTGAGCGAAGCAATCAGAACCAGTGGCTGCGAGATCATCACCGTCTCCCTGCGGCGCGAGACCGCTGATGGCTCCGGCGCGGGATTCTGGGACGGCCTGTGCGATACCGGCTGCCGCATCCTGCCCAATACCGCAGGCTGCCACTCCGTGCAGGAAGCAGTGACCACCGCCCAGATGGCGCGCGAGCTGTTCGGCACGCCCTGGATCAAGCTGGAAGTGATCGGCCATTGCGACACGCTGCAACCGGATGTGTTCGGGCTGGTCGAGGCCGCGCGTACGCTGTCTGACGATGGGTTTCAGGTCTTTCCCTACACCACCGACGATCTGGTGGTCGGAGAGAAACTCCTTGAGGCGGGCTGTGAGGTGCTGATGCCCTGGGGCGCGCCGATCGGATCCGGTCAGGGCTTGCGCAACCCGGATGGCCTGCGCGCGATGCGGGCCTATTTCCCTGAGGTGCCGCTGATCGTGGATGCGGGCATTGGCCGCCCGTCGGATGCGACGCAGGCGATGGAGCTGGGCATGGATGCCGTCCTGCTGAACACCGCTGTGGCCAAGGCCGGAGATCCTGCCGGAATGGCGCGCGCCATGGCACTGGCGATTGAGGCCGGGCGCGCCGGATATCACGCAGACCCGATGGAGCGGCGCGATATGGCGGTGCCCTCCACCCCTGTTCTTGGCCTCGCAGCGCTGAGCTGAGCTGCGCCCCCCCTTATTCACGGAGACGACAATGGAGCGTTTTTACCTGATCGTTGGTCATGTCAGCCAATTGGAACTGCTGGTTCCCCATGGGGTGCGCCTTGTGCAGCTGCGGGTGAAAGACCTGCCGGAGCCGGAGATCCGTCGCCAGATTGCCCGCGCGCGGGATTTCTGCGCCGTGCATGGCGCGCAGCTGGTGGTCAATGACTATTGGCAGGCCGCACTGGATCTGAACTGCAGCTTTGTGCACCTGGGGCAGGAAGACATGGACACGGCCGATTTTGAGGCCCTGCGCCGCAAGGGCGTGCGGTTTGGCCTGTCGACCCATGACGAAGCGGAGCTGGAGCGCGCCCTCGCCCATGGCCCTGAGTATGTGGCGCTTGGTCCGGTTTATGAAACCCTGCTGAAACAGATGAAATGGGCCCCACAGGGGCTTGACCGGGTGCGCCGGTGGAAAGCGATGGCGGGAGACACACCGCTGGTTGCCATTGGCGGGCTGACGCCCGAACGCCTGCCCGGGGTCTTTGCCGCAGGTGCAGACAGCGCTGCCGTGGTGACGGATATCCAGCAGGCCGCCAACCCGGAGGCGCGGACCCTGGAATGGATCCGGGCCTGCGCGAGATGAGCCGCTTTGACCGCCAGACCGCTTTGCCGGAGGTGGGCGCCGAGGGACAGCAGAGGCTGGCCAGCGCCCATATTCTTGTCGTCGGGGCCGGCGGGCTTGGCTGTCCGGTTCTGCAATATCTTGCCGGTGCCGGTATTGGCGAAATCACGGTGATGGACGGGGACCGGGTTGAGGCAACCAACCTGCCACGCCAGCCGCTCTATACATATGCGGACGTTGGCCGCTACAAGGTCGAAGCCGCGCGCAGGCGGCTGATGGCAATGGCGCCGGAGCTGCGGCTGCACCCCCATGCACGCGACCTGACACCGGACAATGTCGCCGCTGCGGTCGGCCCCGCCGATCTGGTGATAGATGCTGCCGACAGCTATGCGGTGTCCTACACGCTTTCGGATTGCTGTCAGCAGCTGGGGCGTCCGCTGATCAGCGCGTCGGCACTGGCGCAATCGGGTTATGTCGGCGTCTTTTGCGGGGGCGGCCCCTCGCTGCGCGCCGTCTTCCCCGACCCGCCCGACAGGAGCGCCACCTGCGCCAGTGCCGGGATTATGGGGCCGGTTGTCGGGGTGATTGGCGCCCTGCAGGCACAGCTTGCCCTGAAGTTGCTACTGGGCCATCAGCCAACCCCGCTGGGGCGGATGTTCAGCCTCGACTTTGCCGGGCTTCAGATGGGCGGGTTTGATTTCGCCACGGCTGCAGAGCCTGCGCGGTCGCTGCCCTTTATCGGGATGAACAGCGTGACCGCCGCCGATTACGTGATAGAATTGCGCCCGGAGGATGAGGCCGCTGAACCGGCCACGACGACCGCTGTCCGCATCCTGCCGGATCGGTTGACGGCGGCTGATCTGCCGACGGACCGCCGGGTTGTGCTTGCCTGTCATAGTGGCCTGCGGGCCTGGCGCAAGGCGGCGGAGCTTGCGCCTGACTTTGCCGGAGATCTGGCGCTCTTGGCAGCGGGGCGGCGGCAATGAGCGCGCTGCTGATCATCGCAGGCACCGACAGCAGCGGCGGCGCCGGGCTGACCCGTGATATCGCCGCCGCCACGGCGATGGCCCGCATGATCCCGCAGTTCGCGGCCCGATCGCTGAGCCTGCGACCGGTGGTGACAGCCGTGACCGTGCAGACCAACCAGGCCTTGCAGGAGATCTACCCGACGCCGGTTGACGGTATTCTGGGTCAGATACAGGCCGCTGTTGAGACCGGCCCGATCAGCGCGGTGAAGATCGGCATGGTCGGAAGCGCGGCAGCTGCCGAGGCAATTGCCGCAACTCTGGCGCGGTTGCTACCGCCGAGTTGTCCGGTTGTGCTGGATCCGGTTCTGCGCAGCAGTTCAGGCGGTCGGCTGATGCACGCCGGTGATCTGGCACCGTTAATGGCCCGCGCCGATCTGATCACCCCCAACTTGCACGAAGCATCGCAGCTATGCCCAGGCTTGCACGGCGCAGTTCCGGCCGGTGGGAGCCGCTTTGACCCGCAGCACTTCGGCATGGCAGCGCAGGCGGGCCAGATTCACCAGGCGGGCGCCGGAGCGGTTCTGATCAAAGGAGGACATGGGACCGACGCGATGGCAGTGGACCATCTTTTCTGCGACGCCACCCATGTCGCCTTCCCGCGGCCAAGACTGAAACAGACCAAGCGCGGCACCGGCTGCACCCTGGCCACCGCAATCGCAGTCCAGCTGATGGCCGCGCAACAGATCGAGACAGCCTGCCGGGCGGCTGGCGACTATGTGCATGAATGGCTGAAAGAGATCCCAGCCTGATTGGCGCATGGTCGGTTCCCCGCCGCCTCTTCCCGGTGCTCGCTGCCGTGATGTCGGTTTCCAGCCGCAGATTTCTGGCGCGCTTTGAGACCGACATTGGCCGTTGATCGCGACGATCGGCATCCGGCGCCACACCAGGGCCGATGGATCATGGCACTGGAGCACTGGAGCACTGGGGAATCGCGGCATCATCGCGGCAGGCCGCCACCCAGACCGCTGGCATGGAAAAACCGCGCCGGGATGGTCCGGCGCGGTCTCTGTCTCGGTCGTTGAAGTTCTGGCTTTCAAGGCCCGTTTCCGGGTCAGAAATCCTGCCAGATATCCTTGGCCGCGTTGCCACTGGTGCTGGCGACCGCCGGGGCCGGGGTCGGTTTCACCGCCTCCAGATCCCAGTCATCGCCATGGGCACTGGGCGCCGCCGGTTTGGGGTCATTTCTGGTGACCCGCGGCGCCGGGGCCGCTGCTGGGGTCTTGCGGGCAGGTTCCGAGGCCGGTCTGCC
>NZ_JAYMXF010000022.1:0-611 GCF_048055755.1 Phaeobacter sp. JH204B | reverse complement strand
TGAGCCAAAGCCGGATGGATGTAATGTCGATGAAGCCCAGGAAGCTTTCCATGGTTTTGTCGTAGCGAGTTGCCACGCGGCGTGCGTTCTTTAGTTTGTTGAAGCAGCGCTCGACCAGGTTGCGCAGGCGGTAAAGCGAGCGGTCGACACCGATACGCTTCTTACGAGATTTTCGCATTGGGATAACGGGCAGGACGTTGCGCGCATTCAAGCTCGCCCTGATGCTATCGCCATCATAGCCACGATCCGCCAGCAACACGCTGGGACTGGGCAGGTTGTCGGCCATGACCAGATCGAAACCGAGATAGTCGGATGTCTGGCCCGGCGTGATCTCTGTCCTCATGGGCAGACCATGCGCGTTGACGAGGAGGTGGATCTTGGTCGTGAAGCCACCTCTTGAGCGCCCGAAACCCTGTCGCGGAGTCCCCCTTTTGCACCCGCTGCCTGATGATGGGCCCGGATCACGGTGCTATCGATCATTTGCAGGGCGTCTGGCACGGCCCCGCTTTGGTTCAGGGCGTCCATGATCTCCTCCCAGAGCCCCGCCAGCGTCCAGCGCCGGAACTGGCGGTAGACGCTCGACCACTTGCCAAACTCTTCCGGCAGATCGC
>NZ_JAYMXF010000021.1:0-60838 GCF_048055755.1 Phaeobacter sp. JH204B | reverse complement strand
ATCTGCTATCCTTAAATCTCATGCGATCAGCCGCGCCCTGGTAACTTGCTGGTATCTTGGCGCGGGGTCGCGTCAGTCTAAAACATGTTGCGACGGAGTGGCAGCCGATTTTCCGCCCGCATGTCCCCCCGGCATATCCCCCTGTCCGGATCGGCAGGAGGGAGGCGAGAGCCGGGCAGACAGGCTCAGCTCTCGCGGAAGGCGCGGTTGAGATAATCGGTGAAGGGCTGCAACAGATAGGCAAAGGGCGTGCGGCTGTTGGTCTGGATAAAGGTCTCCACCGGCATCCCCGGCACCAGCACATTGCCCTCGGGCAGGCGGGCGGCCTCGCCTTTGTTCAGCCGCACCTCGACCACGTAATAGCTGCGCCCGGTCTGCGGATCGACAAAGGAATCGCCCGATACCGTGCTCACCGTGCCAAACAGCGTCGGCGTGGTGCGCTGGTTGAAGCTGGAGAAATTCAGGCTGACCGGCTGGTTGAGATAGACCTGATCAATGTCCGACGGCGCCACCTGCGCCGAAATCACCAGCGGCTGGCTCTGCGGGATCAGATACATCAGCGGATCCGCCGCCCGGATCACCGATTTGCGGGCAAAGACATTGAGATCATAGACCACCCCCGCCACCGGGGCGCGCACCTCCAGCCGGGACAGCCGCTGCAGGATCACATTGCGTCGTTCGATCAGCTCCAGCTCACGCACCTGCAGGTCGCGCAGGGTGGTGATCGCCTCTTCGCGCCGTGCGCTTTTCTGGTTGAGGATCTCCAGACCCAGTTCGGTCACCTGCCCTTCGGCCTGGGCCTTCTGGGCGGTCAGCGCCCCGGCCTGACCGCGCAGCCGTGACTGTTCGCGCTGCAGCGACAGCACCCGGCTGGACTGTGCCAACCCCTGTGCCAGCAGGCTCTGCTGGTTTTCCAGCTCCTGGCCGATCAGCACCAGCTGTTCCTGCAGCGCCGACTGCTGCGCCTCGATGCCGTCGATCTGGCTCTGGATCTGGCCGATCCGTTCCTGCAGGCGGCTGATGCGGGCGCGCAGATTGACCAGGCGCGCTTCAAACAGGCGTTTCTGACCGTTGATCAGCTCTTCGGTCTGTACATGGGTGCCGCTCAGCTCGAACAGCAGCTCGGCAAAGGTGATGTCCTCGGCCTCGTCGCGTTCGGCACTGTAGCGGCTGCGCCGGGCCAGGGTTTCGGCCAGCTGACCTTCGACGATCTGCCGTTCGGCCAGCAGCTCCGACGGCTCCAGCCGCAGCAACAGCGCGTCCTCCTCGACCAGATCGCCCTCGCTCACCAGCACGTCGTCGACAACGCCGCCATAGGGGTGCTGCACCACCTGCCGGTTCTGCTCCACCTTGATGGAACCGGAGGCAATCACCGCACCGGAGATTTCCGCCGTCGCCGCCCATTGGCCAATGCCGCCTACAAGCAGCCCCAGCGCCAGCAGCCCGGCAATGGTCAGCCCACGGATCGGGTAGGATTTGGATGTATCGCTCATGCTTTTGCCTCTGCCTGTTTCGGAGACGGCTGTTTCTGGACCGGCGTTTCCGGGGCCGAAGTGGCTGCCTCCTGCGACAGCTGTGCCGTATCGTCTTCTGTGGCCTGTGCTGCGACCTGCACTGTAGCCGGTTTCGGGGCTTGTTTCGGGGCCGGTTTCTGCTGGCCGGCCTGCGGGTTCTGCAGATGCTCACGCAGCACCGCATCCTTGGCCCCAAAGGCCCGCTGCGCCCCGTTGTCGAGGATCAGGATCAGGTCGCAGAGCTGAATCGCCGCCGGGCGATGCGCCATGATGACCACCGCACGGCCGTCCTGTTTGGCATGGGCCACCGCCAGGTTCAGCGCCTGGCTGCCTTCATTGTCGAGGTTGGAGTTCGGCTCATCCAGCACCAGAAGCACCGGATCGCCGTAAAGGGCCCGCGCCAGGCCGATGCGCTGCACCTGCCCACCCGACAGCCGGGTGCTGGCCACCCGCACCGGCGTGTCATAACCCTGCGGCAATTGCAGGATCATGTCGTGGACCGCGGCCTTGCGGGCGGCAGCCACCACCTGATCGGGATCCGGCATCATCGACAGCCGGGCAATGTTTTCGGCAATGGTGCCGTCAAACAGCGTCACCTGCTGCGGCAGATAGCCGATGTAGCTGCCCAGATCATCCATGTCATATTGATTGAGCGCCGCCCCATCGAGGCGGATCTTGCCCGAGACCGGGTGCCAGACGCCGATCAGCGCCCGCGCCAGCGAGGATTTCCCCGCCCCCGAGGCCCCGATCACCCCCAGCGCCTGCCCGGGCTGGATATTGAAATTCAGCCCCTGCAGGACCGGTTTGGCCACCTGCCCCGGCGCCACCGGCGGCACCAGGGCCACGCCCTGTACCTCCAGCTTGGCGGCCGGGCGGGCCAGCTTCATCGGCGCCGGGCGCTCCGGGGTTTCGCTCAGCATCTGCGCCAGCCGCTCCTGCGCCTGCAGGGCGCGCTGCACCAGAGCCCATTGACCGATCAGCGTCTCGATCGGAGCCAGAGCCCGGCCCATGATGATGGAGGAGGCGATCATCACCCCCGGTGTCAGCCCTTCGGTCAGCACCAGATAGGCGCCGGTGCCCAGCATCGCCGATTGCAGCGCCAGCCGGAAGGTGCGGGTGGCGGTGCTGAACCCACCGGTCATATCCGCCGCGCTCAGCTCAGATCCAACCGCCTGGCTGCGCAGCATCCGCCATTTGGCAAAAGCCGCACGGCGCATTCCCAGCCCCTGGATCAGCTCGGCATTGTTGCGCATCCCGTCCGAGACCTGATGCGCCGAGGCGGCCATCATGCTGGCATTCTCGACCGGCGCCTTGGAAATCATCTGATTGGCCAGGGCAAAAGCCACCAGCACGCCACCGCCGATCAGCGCCAGCAGACCCAGAAGCGGATGGAACACCGCGATCAGCCCCAGAAACAGCGGTGTCCAGGGCAGATCGAAAAAGGCCGAAACAATAGGAGAGGAGAGCGCCTTCTGCATCGCCTCCAGATCCCGCAGCCCCACCTTGGCGATGTCGTCATTGAAGCCGGCCGCCGATTTGTCCTGCACCGCATTGAACACCCGGGTTTCCAGCTGGTCATGGAACCGCGCCCCGACCCGTGCCAGGATCCGGCCGCGCACGTAATCCAGAATGCCCATGATCAGGAACAGGAATCCCGCCAGCACCGTCAGCGCCACCAGCGTCTCCAGCGAGCGGCTGCCCAGCACCCGGTCATAGACCTGCATCATATAAAGCGGGCTGGTCAGCATCAGCAGATTGGCAAAGAAGCTGAACAGGCCGATCAGCCAGAAGGCGCCGCGGTTGCCCCTGCGGGCCTTGCGGATCTCAGCCAGCCCCGCCTTATGCGCCGATCCTGATTGCTGTGCCGAGGTGCGTGCCATTGACGTATTGCCTTTGTCTGGGTCACCCGGACGGGCAACCAAAAGTAAGAAGTCCAAGAGACCCGGCCACCCGCAAGAAAGATCTGGGCAGAGCGGGCCGGGATCAGGGGGATATGCCCGGACACGCCCGGATGCACAATGGCTCCTGCCAATGGCGATGGGCGCCCCTGTTCTCCGGGCATCTCTGCACAGGGTCAAAAGCACAGCCGCCGGAGCCTTGTCAAACAGCTCTCCCCGTTCCTCATAGAATAGGCGGCAGGCGCGGCGGCGCGGCATCACTGGCCGCCCGCAGGCAGCCGCCCTGCCACAGGGGGGCGCAAACCGGCCGCCTCCCCGCTGCTCAGATTGACATCCAGCCCCCCCTTCGCTAAGGCCCGACAGCGCATCCGGCACCTGCCGCCCAACGTGGAGCAAGCCCTTATCATGTCACAGGTTTCCTCTCAGACCTCCGGTATCAAGACCGTTGCCGAGACCGCCTTTGAGGCTCGGTTTGCACCCCGGCTGGTGGCGCCAGAGGCCTATCACGACCTCAATGACGTGATCCTGTTCATGCATATCCCCAAGACCGCGGGCATGTCGGTGGGCAAGGCGCTGCAGGCGGCTTTTGACATTTTTCACCCGGTCTCCTGGGAGAACACCAACCAGTCCTTCCGCAACAAGACGCGCAAGGCGCTCTACCGGCGCAGCGATGAGGCCAACCCCTGCCGTCAGGTGCTGATGGGGCATTTCGCATGGTCCGACGTCATGTACTGGCGCCATCAGGAACTGCCGCTGAAATGCGCCACCATCATCCGCGATCCGCTGGACCGCTTCGTGTCCAACTACCGCTACAACACCTCCGACAAACACCCCCAGCACGAGGCCTTTGCCGCCCGCTACCCGACGCTGGAGGCCTATGCCCAGGCGCTGCCGCTGGACTATCAGCTGTCGCTGATGACCGGCGCCTTCTACTCCTTTGATCACGCGCTGGAGAAGCTGAACCGCTACTACAGCTTTATCGGCGTGACCGAACATCTGGGCGCCAGCCTGCAGCATTTCCGCCGCAGCCACGGTCTTGCGGCCGAACTGGCCGAGCATCGCGAGAACACCGGCAGCACGGCAAAAGCCGCCGAAGAGATCCCCGATGCGGTGCGCAATATCGTCGGCGAGAAAAGCCGCAACGACGCCCGCCTGCACCAGCTGGTGAGCCGCTGCTACGGCTGACCGGCATGCAGCGGCCACCCCGGGGCATGTGCCTGCCGCAAGCCCCGGCAGCCTGCTGACCGCCCCGAACCACCGCCCCCCAGCCGGCCCGCCCTCGCGATTCCCCCGGCCTGCTCTGGCCTGCTCCAACAGGGACACAGCCCCGGCAGCGGGCCAGAGATTCTCTGTCCGCGCAGCTGCCCTTGCGTCAGATCTGGCCGGATTTGACCGGTTTTTCCCCGCATCGGGGCGCTACCACCTTCCTACACCAAAGGGCGTAGTGTGGAAAAAGTGAAACTCTCGACGGCATATGGCGGAGATTGCCCCGAAAAAAGCCGATTAATTTAAATCAAAGCTCTCTTTGCGCGAATAAAATGTGAAAGAAATCGCGCGCGTCATTTAAAACGCCGGGGCGGAATGTTGATAAATGAAAAGCCTGTCCGGCCATGGTGGCAAAAACCACACACCCTGAAGGAGAGGGAATGGCAGGGGTCAGGAATTCCCTACCCTCATAGGATGTATTAACAAAGAGTTAACAAAGAGTTAACAAAGAGTTAACAAAATGCGCAGAATCTTCGCAAAACGTCAAGTTCTACCGCAAAAATAGAGGCCATTCCACAATAGCTCCCGCAGGCCCGCCGCAACGCACCCCCTATGGGGCATAGAGTTTGCAAAAAGACTCCGCCTTTTCAACCCTTAAAATGGGTGTCTCCACCAGAAATCCCCGCCGTGCCCTCCCCCCGCGGCGTGGCGGGAAGGGCACGATTTCGACATCTCCGCAATTCCTGACCCCTCTGGCGCAAGTTTCCTTGACAACAGACCCCCATCCAGAGAGACAGAGAGCGGTAAAACCTTTGCGGGCATAAGGCAGGCGCGTTTGTTCGCAGAAATCGACGAGCATTACTACGGAGTAGAAAATGGCTAATATTAATGCAGCAGCTGGTGTGACCGTTGTCGCAGGCAGCACAAGCGATGACACAATCACCCTGACCGACGCAATCGGCGCGAACAGCATCGACGGCAACGGTGGTGCGGATACGCTGACCCTGAACAACGCGGCTGACACTTTTGTCGCACAGGTTGCCACTCTCGCCTATGACGACACAACCGACACCTGGACTGTCTCCACCGCGTCGCTGACCGAAGGCTTCACTTCTGTCACTCTGGCTGATGGCGTGACCATCGAAGCCGGTGTTGCGTCCGAGGGCATCATCCAGCCCGCATCCGTCAACAGCGGCGCAGCAGCGACCCTGACCACCATCAACAGCTATGACTGGGACGGTGCGGACGCGGCAGTAAACGCCTTCACCGCAGCATCCATCGTCAGCGTTGACGGCCAGGACATTGCAACCGTTGGCAGCAACTTCGTGAACGCTGATGGTGCTTTCACCGTCAACAGCGGTGCCCAAACTGTGACCTTCACTGCGAACACCGCAGCGATTGCCGCACAGGGCAACGTTGGTGACGACGCATCCTTCTCCTACGAAGTTGTTGTTGCAAACGCAGCTGGCACCGAAACCCGTACCGTCACTGTGACCTATACCGCAGAAATTCCCTTCACCACCGGTGACGACACATGGGAAGCTGGCACAGGCGCAGCGGCCAACGTTAACGAAAACGCCGACTTCGGCGGCGAAGACCTGGGCAACGACACCTTCAACGGCAACGATGAAGACAACACCATTACTGCAGGTCTCGGCAATGACACCCTGATCGGTGGCAACGGCGACGACGTGCTCGACGGCGGCGCCGGTAGCAACGTCATCCGTGGCGGCAATGGCATCGACACCATCACTGTAACTGGTGCAACTGCAACCGATGCAAACACCCTGGGTGGCGGCGCTGGTGCAGACGACATCACCGGTGGCGCTGGTGCTGACACCATCTTCGGCGGCAACGGCGACGACAGCAACCTTGACGGTGGCGCAGGCAACGACGTCATCAACGGTGGTGCAGGCGAAGACACCCTGGTCGGCAACACTGGCGACGACGAACTGCGTGGCGGTGACGGCGACGACAATCTGGACGGCGGCGCTGGTGCCGACGAACTGCGCGGCGGTGCTGGCGATGACTCCGTAAATGGTGGCGCTGGTGCCGACATGATGTATGTCAGCCTCGGCAACGACACCATGGACGGTGGCGCAGACGATGACACCTTCATCCTGCGTGACGACAGCGGTGCGACCCTCATCAACGGTTTCACAACCGGCGACAAACTGAACGTCGAAGGTCTGGGTTACAACGACCTGGCCGACGTTCTGGCCATTGCTTACCAGACAAGCGCAGGTGTGGTCCTCGATATCGATGCTGACACCACCGTGACCCTGGCAAGCCTGACCCTGGCAGACCTGGACGCATCCGACTTCGACTTCGCCTAATCCGCGCTGTCACAGTCTTAGGGAAGGCCCCGCTTTGCGGGGCCTTTTCTTTTGCGCGGGAGCGCTGTTGTCTGTGCTGGTTTCTTTGCCGGGGGATTGCACTGCGCAAAGAAAACCCCCGCAGATCCCTGCGGGGGGTGAGGGTCCAGCGCCCGTTTTCCTGTGGGTGACCGGTTCAGGCCTCCACCAGATCCAGCAGCTGATCCGCCGTATTGAGCGGATCCCGCGCCAGATCCTGCCGGGCGCATTCCGCCTCGGCCCCGGCCTTCAGCTCCTGCAACAGCTCTTTTGTCAGCACCGGATCACCGTCAAACCCGCCCGCCGCTGTGCGGCCACCATTGGCCACCTCCGGGTAGCGGTCGAACTCCAGATCAAAGAAGCTCTCCGGTCCCTCGGGATCATAACGCTGCGCGAGCCTGCGATTGATGTCGTCAAACCGCGCCAGAAAGCCCTGCATCTCCGCCCGCGACGGCAACAACGGCCCATCCTCCGGCAGCTCCCGCAGGATCTGTTCAAAACTGCTCTTGGGAAATCCCTGCTGACGCAGCCACAGCCCCGCCAGAATCTGGCTGCGCGACCAGGCCTCGTTGTCACGCGGCGGATTGTCCGGCGGCGTCAGCCCCACCAGATTGTAAAAATCCAGCACCGTGTCGCCGCCCACCAGATCCCTGCGCTGGAAGCGGCGCACGGTGACATTCCCGGCCCCGAACATCTCCTCCCAGCGCGCCAGTTTGGTGGCATAGTCGAAATAGCGCATCATATGCGGCCGATAGACCGGCAAGGCCTGCAGCTGCGCGCCATAGAACTGATAGGCCGTCTGCCCCAGGATCACCTGTTTGCGGTGCGACAGCGCCAATGTGTCCTGACGGCGCAGATAGGCCACCACGTTGATCTCGTCGAAATGCTCACGCAGCCGCCTGTGCAATGCCCGGATATCGTTCGGGTTCATCAGCCAGAACAGCATTTCCGTCGCGATGATACAGTCGCCACACTCCCGCTGATCCGCATCCGCCATGCGCCGCTCCAGAAACGGCCAGCGCAATTCGGAATACATGTTCCCTCCCATCTTGTGATTGCGGATGAGAGGGTTGAAATCGACCCGGGGCTTTGCATGCAGATAACTCCAGCTGCCCAAGGTCTGTTGCATCTGGCCTTGTCGCAGCGCGATCTGCAACGAAGTCGATCCCGTCTTATGCGACCCTATATGCAGCCAGAGCTTACGCTTTTTTTTTTCCAGATAGGGGCTTGGGGGCACGGGGCGCTCTGCCGCCGCAGGTGTGCTGCCCGTCCTCTCCGCCGCGACCGCCGCCAGCGCATCACGATACAGCTGCGACAGCACCTCGCGCGCCGAAGGGTCATTCTGCAAGGCCTGCATCCGGGCGCGCTGGCCGGCCTCCACCCCCTCGGCAAAACCCTCCTCGCGCAACAGCCGCTGCACCACCGCGACACTCTCGCGCACTGCCTGCAGCGGCGACCAAGCCACCAGCGTCTCCGGCGGGCAGATCTCCGCCTGCGCCCCCACATCGGAACAGATCGGCACACAGCCGGCCTCGATCGCCTCATAGCAGACCAGCGCCAGCCCTTCGTTCGAGGACGGCACCAGGAGGATATCGCTCTGCCCCAGAAGGCCCGGCACATCGGTGCCTGCGGGATGCAGATGCACCACATCCGCCAGACGGTAGCGGGTCAAAAGATGTTCCACCGCGCCGCGATAGGGGCCCTCGCCCACCATATCAAAGCGGAAATCCACGCCGTTGCGTTTGCCCCAGGCCCGCAGCCGCCGGATGATCGACAGCGCCACCACCGGGCGTTTCTGATGCACCATCCGCCCGACAAAGGCGACGCGGCAGCGGGTCTGGCCCGCGCGGATCCGCACCGGCACCACGTCAGCGCCGCGACGGCTGTCATCCAGCAGACGCCCCAGCACCAGCTTGCTGCCATAAACCCGGAAGCGTTCCTTGTAGAACCGCTCCAGCTCGCCGCTGATCACATGGTGATGGTCGATAAAATTGCTCCAGACACCGGAAATCCGCGGATAGCCGCCATCGGCATATTCCACGATATGGGTGCTGTCGAGATTGACCACATGCGGATGGCGCAACTTGATCGTCGGCAGCGCATCATAGAGCGGCACACAGTGGTGATTGTGGGTGAGGATGATGTTTTCCTGCGCAATCAGCTGACTGACAAAGGCGCTGGTCTGGCTGCGCGGCAGATAGCGATCGGTGCGGATCAGCTGCAGGCGCGGATCTTCCGGCAGCTTGGCCAGCAGCCGTTCGGGACCTTCCTGCCCGACCATGACAAACACCCGCAACCCGGCGTCCAGCGCCCAGCGGATGCTGTCGATGCCAAGGCTTTCGGCGCCGCCCACATCCAGCCAGTGCAACCCGATCAGGATTGCCGGATCCTTGCCGCCATGGCGCCCCTCAGGGGCCATCGTCTGGGTCTCGAAGATGCCACGCGAACAGGCCAGGCGGGAGAATTTATGCCGGGCGGGAAGCTTGCGCCAGCGCCGGGCCTCGATCTGGTATTTCATCTGCTCCGCCAATATCGGCGAGAGCGCGTGAATGGCGCGATATTTGCGCGGCCGTTTGTGCCAGGCCACGCCGCCGGCACTTTCGCGGACCGCCACCTGACGCGGCGAGGGGATGGTGACAAACACCCGCTTGCCCGGCAGCGCCGGGGTTTCCTGCGGCCCGGTGCGCAGATTGCCGATATAGGTCAGCGCCATCATCTCGGCGCCATAGGACATATCCTGCGGCTGCACCGCCGGGGTCGGCAGCTTGGCCTCTTCCCACCACATATGGGCCTCGACCGGGATCTCGGGGTAGAGCGTCTCATAGATGAAACGGATCTGGGCGATCTCCTGATCGATATACTCTCTGTCCTGAGACATGGGGGCTCCCTGCCTGTCCTTTTGATCTGTGATACATCTGTCCGGCGGATCCGGCGCTGCGGGTGGTTTTGCGGGCAGATCTCGCCTCAGACGCCGGTATCGGGGTCGGGGCGGATGATCGGCGGGTTGAAGGAGCAGCCCTGCCAGATCGCCTTGTAGACCTCACGGCGCAGCGATTTCTCCACATTGCCCTGGCGCATCTGCCGCCGCACCCCGCGGGCAAAGACCGCCACCCCGGCCCAGCCCTGTTCGCGGCGGCGGAACGAGGCCTCATTGCGCGCACCATAGCGGAATTTCCAGATATTGGCCTGGTTCACCAGCGAATAGTTCACGCCCTTGTTTTCCGGCACATCATGGACCACCACGCTGTTGGGGCAGTAGATGCCGGGATAGGATTTGGCGATACGCTGGGTGTATTCGGCGTCATCGTACCAGATGAAATATTCCTTGATCGGAAAGCCATGTTTCTGGATCGCCCAACGCGGCACCAGCACCGAGACAAAGGAGCAGGAGCCGACCAGGAAATAGGGCGTCTCGGGGCTGTAGAACCGCGGCCAGTCCCAGACCGTTGAGGGCGTGTTCATCTCGCAGAGATCGCCATTGGTCCATTTCACCGCCGAACAGGCAAAAGACGGCCGCCAGGTGAACCGCGCCTCGAAATCCTTGATGCCGGTCAGCAGCAGCTCAATGGCATTGGGCTCGGGATAGGCGTCGTCATCGCTGAACCAGATGAAATCATAACCTTCCTCATAGGCCACCCGCGCGCCCTCGTAAAAGCCACCGGCGCCGCCGATGTTTTCCGGCAGGCGCACATGCTGAAACCGGGGGTCGTCCTTCTGCAGCTGGCTCAGCCAGCTGCCGGTTTCATCGGTGGAGGCATTGTCGATCACAAAGACCCGTTCCGGCAGGCAGGTCTGTGCCTGCAGGGCGGCGATCACGCGCTTCAGCTTGTCCAGCCGGTTATAGGTCACGATGACCGCGGCAAGGGAGGAACGGATATTCATGGCTGATCCTTCTGTGGCGCAGCCGCGGCTGCGGCATGTGCAAGGGCGCGGGCGGGCGGTGGTGTCTGGGCCGGCCTGTCAGATGTGGTGGCGGCGCTCTGTGTGGCGGGCGGCGCTGCGGTCTCGGATACGGTCGGCATCTCCGCCTCGGGGTCCAGCGGATCGCCATTTTCATCCAGCCCCAGACGCGCATTCTTGTGCCGCTCAATATCCTTGATCCGGTGGCTGTGGAAATAGGAGGGCCATTTGCCCTGCCGTTCCAGCATACCTTCGATGATCTTGGCCATGACGGTCAGATTGCGCAGATGTTCGGGGCTGAAGAACTGACTCGGATCCAGCGAGGGCGCACGCGGGGCGGATTGTTTTTCCATGTCGCGCAGCGCGTTCCGCAGGAGCGGCCGGCCGCCAAAGAATTCGCGATCCATGATCTCGGCATCGCTGCGGTAGGCGGCGGTGGCGGCCTCGGCCAGATCCCGCGCCATCACCAGTTTGCGCACCTTGGCCTCGCTCTCGCTGCGCGAACGGTCCAGCTGGCGCGACAATTCCCAGCCCAGCGTATGGCGCAGCCAGGGGTCCTGCTCCTGGAACTGGCCCTGCAGGAAATACATCAGCGCCAGCTCGCGCACGGTCATGGCCTGGTTTTCAGGCTCGAATTCCTCCACCGTGCAGGGCCGCCCGTCAAAGGCCACCTCGGCGAAATCATCCAGTACCGAACCGTTTTTCAGCTCCTTGCGGATCATCGGGCGCAGGGTGAACTCATCGCCGAACAGCGCCCGCCACTGGGCAAAGCGCGGCGCGTAATGGAACCGGCCATTTTGCAGATTGTGGTCAAAGAAGTCCTGCATGCTGTCGCGATACCAGCCGATCTTGATCTGCTCGGCATAGCTCGACAGGATCCGCTGCGCATGGGGGCGCACATAGGCCACGATATGGATACGATCGGCGCAGCCGCGAAAGAAGGTCTCGACCAGATCGTGGAATTCCGGTGCCGGGATGTTTTCAAAGGCCTCGGCGGACAGCACCGCATAATCCGCATCCGAGGCCGCAATCTGGGCCGCCACCTCTTCCAGACCATCGCGATCCTCAAGATGCTTGGGCAGGGGGGTGCCCTTGCGATAGCTGGTGATGAACCCGGTCAGGTAATTATGGTTGAGCTTGGCCGGGTACAGCAGCTTGGCGTCATGCAGCTGAATGCTGCCAACAGCCAGCGCGTTCTGAATGGTGGTGGTCCCGGTCTTGTGGTCGCCGATGTGAATCACAAGCGTCTTGGGTCTGGCTCCGGTCTTGTCGCTCATCGGCTCCATCTCGTTTCTGCATCAGCCTTGTTTTCCAGCGCCCAAGCCCTACTCTAACATCCGGCACGGGTCCAGACCAAGCCGCCGCCCCGGCAGCGGCCCGCCCTGTCACATCCGCCTGTCACATCCGCTCCGATCCGCTCAGAGCGGCGCCACGAAGAACGCAGGCACCCGGGCGTTCTGCGCCTCAGCCGCCAGGAACCCGCGGGCGGTGTCCAGCGCCTCGCGGATGGTCACATCCATATCGAGATAGCGATAGGTGCCCAGACGGCCGACAAAGGTCACCCCTTGGGCCTGTTCCGCCAGCGCCACATAATCGCCCAGCAGCGCCTTCTCCTCGACCTGGCGGATCGGGTAATAGGGGATGTCCTCGGGCTCTGCGGCGCGGGAATATTCGCGGTAGCAGACCGAGCCGTCGTGGCTTTCCCAGGGGGCGAAATGCTTGTGTTCGGTGATGCGGGTATAGGGCACCTCTTCCTCGCCGTAGTTCATCACCGCGCAGCCCTGATAATCGCCCTGATGGGTGAAGCGTTCGAAATCCAGCGTCCGGTAGCCAAGCCGCCCCAGCTGATAGTCGAAATACCCATCCAGCGGCCCGGAGTAGAACACATGGTCAAAATCTGCCGCCTGGGACTGATCAAAAACAGTCTCTAACTTGACCGTTATGCCCGGATGATCGAGGATTTTGGCGATCATCGCGGTATAGCCGTCCTCCGGCATGCCCTGATATTTGTGGAAGAAGTAATTGTCGTCGTAGTTGAACCGCACCGGCAGCCGCTTCAGGATCGAGGCCGGCAGCGCGCTTGGCGCCACGCCCCATTGCTTGATCGTATAGCCCTTGAAAAACGCCTCATAAAGATCGCGCCCGACAAAGCGCAGCGCCTGTTCCTCAAAGGTCTGCGGATCGGTGATGGAGGTATCGGCCTGTTCTTCGGTGATGAAATCATGCGCCTCTTCGGGGCGCAGGGTCTTGCCGAAGAACTGGTTGATCGTATGCAGGTTCACCGGCAGCGAGAACACGCCGCGCCGCCCCTCGGGGTCCAGGCTGGTGGTCTTCACCCGGTTCTTATAGGGCAGGAAACGCGCGAAACGGTTCACATAGTCCCAGACCTCGCCGTCATCGGTGTGAAAGATATGCGGCCCGTAGACATGTACCATGACGCCGGTCTCGGCGTCGCGCTCGGTATGGCAATTGCCGCCGATATGGCTGCGGCTGTCCATGACCGTGATCCTGTGGCCTGCCTCGGCCAGATGCCGTCCGATCACAGCACCCGAAAGCCCTGCGCCCACCATCAGTATATTCACCCCGGCACCCCGTCCTGTTTGCGTCCCCTGCCCTTTTTGTCAAACAATCCAGAGGCACACAAGGTTCGGTTTCCGCACAGGCGAAGAGCCGCATTTCCCTTTTGTTTCAGAATATTGCGACGACATAGCCGTAGATCGGGCAGGGCCGCCAGACCGCCATCAGACCGCCATCAGGCGGTGATGCTCGGCAATGGCTTCATCCAGATCGCTGAAATAGCGCAGCCGGCCATTGTCCAGAACCAGCCCCGCATTGCAGAACTGGCGCAGCTGGCGCATCGAATGATTGACCAGAATGGCGCTGGAGTGGCGCATCCGGTCGGTAAAGATATCGCGGCTCTTGCGCTTGAAGGCGGCATCGCCCACCGCCGTCACCTCATCCACCAGATAGGTGTCGAATTTGATCCCCATCGACGCACCAAAGGTCAGCCGCGCCCGCATCCCCGAGGAATAGCTGCGCATCGGCATATGGTAGAATTTGCCCAATTCGGCAAAATCCTCGACAAATGCCACCAGATCATCGGTATCGACCCCATAGATCCGGGCGATGAAACGGACGTTCTCCGCCCCGCTCAGATCGCCATGAAACGACGCCGCCAGCCCCACCGGCCAGGAGATCGACCCATCGGAGATGATCTCGCCATGATCCGGGCGCATGGTGCCCGCCACCAGCTGCAGCAGGGTGGATTTGCCCGCCCCGTTGCGCCCCAGAAGCGCCAGCGACCGGCCCGTCGGCAGCGTCAGGTTCAGATTGTCGATGACAACCCGCCGCTCCCCCTTGAGCCAGAAGCTCTTGGTCAGATTTTCAAACCGGATCACTGCCCTGCCCTCTCGCCTCAGCTGCGGTCGCGGATCGAATAATAGATCAGCGCCAGAATCGACCAGGTCAGCAGCAGGAACAGCCCGGCCAGGGCCGCCAGCACGGCGCGGCGCGGGTATTCCGGCTCCGTGGCACGGGTGGGGTTGATATAGGTCGCCAGATAGCGGCTCTGGCGGGCGGCATCATCGCGCGCCACCTCCAGCGCCGTCAGCGCGGCACGGTAGCTTTCCTCGGCATATTCGCGATCCACCGTCAGCCGTTCGAATTCGGCAATCAGCGACGGGTAATCCTCACCGACACCACCGGTGTCGGTATTGTCGGAGGTAAAGGTCTGCCGTTCGATATTGATGCGGTCGCGAATGACGTCGATATGCTGCTGCGCCTTGGTCAGCCGCGGATCCGCCTCGCTGACCGTGCCCCGCAGAAGATCATATTGGATCAGCGCCTCGGCCAGCTGCTGCTGAAGGTTGTTCATCACCCCCATACGGCCCTGGATATCGGCCTCGGGATCGACGATCCGGGTGCGGGTGCGGAATTGGGTCAGCAACTGGCGCGCGGCCTTCAGCCGCTCCAGCGCCTCGTCCAGATCGGCGCGGGCATAGCGCATCGCATCGGCGCGCGCCTGTTCATTGAGCGCATTGATCCGGGTCTGGCTCTCGGCGACGATGGCTTTTGTGATCGCCTGCGCGGTTTCTGCGTCAAAGGCCAGCGCCTGCACCTCAATGAGCCCCGAGCCGCTGTCAAAGGAGATCCCGACAATGCGCTGCCAGTACCAGGTCAGATCCTCGATCGTCGCCTCCGGCCAGAGCGCAAAGGCCCAGTCGCGCGGCCAGAGCGCACTGTAATGCCCCTGCAGGTCCACCGCCGCATCGACCGCGGCCACCATTTCCTGGCTCTGGATGAATTCATAGAGGATGTCGCTGTCCGAGGCGCTGCTGTTGCCGGTAAATTGCGCCAGCCCGCCCAGAAGATCATTGGCGCCGCTGCTTTCCTGGCTGCGCACGGTAAAGCCTGCGGTGGAGGCATATTGATCCTCGGCAAAGGTCCAGAGATAGATCATCACCGCCAGGAGCGGCGCCAGCACCAAGGCCACAAAGCTGATCACCAGCCCCCAGTGGCGTTTTTTCATGCTGGCAGGCCGTGCCAGCGGATAGGCCGGGCGCTGCTCGGCCTCAGCGATACGCGCCTCCAGCTCGGCCACGGCGGCCTCGGCCTTGCGCGCCTTGCGCCGTACCCGTTTCAGCTGTTTGACCGGATCCGGCACCCGCTGGACAGGGGCGGCGGCCTCTGCTGCATCCGGGGCCGTGTCCGATGCTGTGGCAGCAGGAGAGGCAGCGGGTGTACCGGTTGCTGTGCTTGCTGCGGTATCTGCCGCAGCCGCCTCCTCTGATGTCGCCTCTTCTGAGGCGGGGCGTCCGGCCAGGGCCGACGGGGGCGTCTGTGTCATGATCAACCTGTCCTGGCCCAAAAGCACCCTGCCCCAAGCCGTTTGTCATTGTCTTTTGTTTCTCTCATAATACCGTTCGCGATCCGCGTTTCACAATGGGTATTCATGGGGTGTTCATGGCCAGCCTGTCTTCTTCTGCGCCCCCGGCTCAGCCCCGTCCGTTAAGCCCGCCAAAGACACAGGTTACGGCACAGGCTCCCGCCCAGACGCCGGCCCAGATCCCCACCAGCCCCGCCGCCAATCCGCATCGCCGCCACCGCCGCAGCATGGCGACGCTGCGCACCGTGGCCGCGCTGGTGCTGCGCGAGATGTCGACCCGCTACGGGCGCACCCCCGGTGGCTATCTCTGGGGGATCCTAGAGCCCCTGGCCGCGATCCTGTTCCTGTCGCTGGGCTTCTCGCTGGTGATCCGCACGCCGTCGCTCGGCACCAGTTTCCTGCTGTTTTACGCAACCGGATTCCTGCCATTTAACCTGTATCAGACTCTCTCCGGCACCGTTGCGCGGGCGCTTGCCTATTCCCGCCCCCTGCTGCGATACCCCGCTGTCACCTGGCTGGATGCGATCCTGGCACGGTTTGTGCTGAACAGCCTGACCAGCATTGTCATCACCACCCTGCTGATGACCGGTATCCTCGCGGTGATCGACAGCCGCACCGCCATCGACCTGCCCCCCCTGGTCGAAGCCATCGCCCTCGCCATGATCCTCGGGCTGGGGGTCGGCTGCATGAATGCGGTGCTGATGGGGCTGTTTCCCCTGTGGGATGTGGCCTGGTCGATCATCACCCGGCCGCTGTTCCTGGCCTCCGGCGTGATCTATATCTACGAGGACCTGCCGCCGGTGGCACAGGACATTCTGTGGTATAATCCGCTTCTGCATATCATCGGGCTGATGCGCACCGGATTTTATCCCACCTATAATGCCGATTACGTCAGCCATGCCTATGTGCTGCTGATCGGCATGACGCTGACCGCCATCGGGCTGATCCTGATGCGCCGCTATCACCGGGTGATCCTGAACCGCTGATCTGCGCCTTATTTATTCGCGAGCCTCTGCCAGCACCGCGGCATGGCGGCGCCCCAGACGCCGCAGCAGCCCGTCGCGCACCGCCAGCCAGGTGAGCCGCAGATAGGCGCGGCGCACGCCGGGGTGGTGGCGCACTTTCAGGATCCATTTCGGCAGGATCAGCAGCAACACCGGCCAGAACAGCCAGCCCGCCGCCTGCCGATACAGCAGCAGCAGATTGCGGTGGTGGTAATAGACCTTCCACAGCGGGCGAAAGCGCTGGCCGCTGTCGCCATTGCTGAAGGTGGAGAAATCATGCTCGAACCGCAGATCAGCAGCAAAACAGATACGCCCGCCCGCCGCACTGAGCCCCAGCGTATAAAGCGCATCATCGCCATAGATGAACAGGTCCGGATCCGGGTAGCCCACCCGGCGCACCGCCGCTGCTGAGATGAAGAACCCCACAAAAGACGTCACATCAATCGCGCTCAGCCCGCCGTCATAGGCGCTGCGCGGAATATGGAACCCATCGCGCCCTTTGCGCGCGGTGGAGAGGAAATGCGACAGGCTCCAGAACGGATTGCGCGAGGGGCGGTTCATCTCGCAGATCTCGCCGCTCGGGAAATAGACCGCCGCCGCCACCGCGTCCCAATTGGCCAGCTCACCGCTCTGCCCCATGGCGTGAAACGCCGCCAGCCCACCGGGGTCCGGGCGGCCATCATCATCCATCACCACCAGCCAGTCGGGGGCATGTGCCTGCATCGCGCGCTGCATTCCCAGGGCAAAGCCCCCGGCCCCGCCCTGATTGGTGGCACTAGTGACCACATCGACGCGCGGATGCTCCGCCGCCCAGCCGCCCAGCCAGTCACCGGTCCCATCGCTGGAGGCATTGTCCACCACCACCAGCGCCGACAGTTCCGCAGCGGGGCTGTCCAGCAGCCGCGCCAACGTTACCTTCAGCTTCTCCAGCCGATTATAGGTGACCACCACCGCCACCAGACGTCCGGCACCAGCGGTAGCACCAGCGGCGGCCGCAGCCTGATGCGCGGGATCGGGGATCAGGGTTTTGGTCACGGTGGCAAAGGCTCCTGTGGGCGACGACAGATCTGGTTCAGAGCGCAAAGCTCATAAATAGACCGTGCTGTCAATTCACCTGCCGGTCACAGGTCGCTTTCCCGCGCCGCAGGACGCATTGACACCCCGCGCCCAAGCCGCCACCTAAGGGGCATGAAAACCGCTCTTATCACCGGATCGGCCGGCTTTATCGGCTATCACCTTGCAGACCGGCTGCTGGCCGCGGGCTGGCGTGTCATCGGGCTGGATTGCCTCTCGCCCTATTATGATGTCCGCCTGAAAGAACGCCGCCATGCGATGCTGGCGGAATACGCGGGTTTCACGCCTGTGATCGGCAAGCTGGAAGATCCCGGCCGCCTCATGGGGCTGTTTGCCACCCATAAACCCGATGTGGTGATCCATCTCGCAGCCCAGGCCGGGGTGCGCCATTCGATTGATGCGCCGCGCGATTATCTTGAGGCCAATCTGATCGGCACTTTTGAACTCTTGGAAGCCGCCCGCGCCCATCCGCCCGCCCATATGCTGATCGCCTCCACCTCCTCGGCCTATGGCGCCAACACGCAGATGCCCTTTGATGAGCGCCAGCAGGCGGATCATCAGATGTCCTTTTATGCCGCCACCAAAAAGGCGGGCGAGACAATGGCGCATTCCTATGCCCATCTCTACGGGCTGCCGACCACGATGTTCAGATTTTTCACCGTCTATGGGCCCTGGGGCCGACCCGATATGGCGCTGTTCAAATTCACCAGGGCGATAGAGGCCGGTGAGGCGATCGATGTCTATAACCACGGCAGGATGAGCCGGGACTTCACCTATATCTCCGATCTGGTTGCGGGCATCACCGGGCTGATCGACGCGGTGCCGGGGGATCAGCCGGTCTCGGAGCAGGACAACCTCAGCCCCGTCGCGCCGTTCCGGGTGGTCAATATCGGCGCCTCCAGGCCCACGCCGCTGATGGAGTATATCGCCGCGCTGGAAACCGCGCTGGGGATCACGGCCCGCAAAAACCTGATGGAAATGCAGCCCGGCGACGTGCCGGCCACCTGGGCCGATACCACATTGCTGAGCCAGCTCACCGGCTATGAGCCACAGATCAGCGTCGAAGAGGGCGTCGCGCGGTTTGTCGCCTGGTACCGGGAGTATTACAGCGACACCCAAGACTGATCCGGGCAGGGCTGATCCGGTGCGACATGCGCCGCTGACCTGTCACCTTTCCCCAAATACTCGCGCCGCAGGCCTCCCGATTTCATAGAAATCGGGATCAGGGCATCTCTTCAAATTAGGTCAGCATGATTGACCAAATGTTTCGCACGCGAAACATTTGGTCCGAATCGGACCTATCTCTCCTGTGTCCAAAATTCCGGTTCCCGCTCCCATCGCGCCCGTATATGTCTGATCCCCAACACCCCGCCCCTTCAAGCGGGGGACATGAGGCAACAGCAAAGGACCGCCCCCATGCGCATTGCAATGATTGGCACCGGATATGTCGGATTGGTCTCCGGCGTCTGTTTTTCCGACTTTGGCCATGATGTGATCTGTGTCGACAAGGATGCGGCCAAGATTGCGCGGCTGCAGGCCGGCGAGGTGCCGATCTACGAGCCGGGGCTGGAGGATCTGATGGCGCGCAATGTGGCTGCGGGCCGGCTGTCCTTTACCGATGATCTGGCCGCCGCCGTGGCCGAGGCCGAAGCGGTGTTCATCGCCGTTGGCACGCCCACGCGGCGCGGCGATGGCCATGCCGATCTCACCTATGTGATGGCCGCCAGCGAGGAGATCGCCGCCGCCCTTCAGGGCTATACCGTGGTGGTCACCAAATCGACCGTGCCCCTGGGCACCAACCGGCAGGTGAAACAGGTGATTGCCAAAGCCAATCCGGCGGCGGAATTTGACGTCGCCTCCAATCCGGAATTCCTGCGCGAAGGGGCGGCGATTGATGATTTCATGCGCCCCGACCGGGTGGTTGTCGGCGTGCAGAACGACCGCGCCGCCGAGGTCATGGCCGAGATCTACCGGCCATTATATTTGCGCGATTTCCCGATCCTCACCACCGATCTCGAAAGCGCCGAGATGATCAAATATGCCGCCAATGCGTTTCTGGCGACCAAGATCACCTTCATGAATGAAATCGCAGGCCTCTGTGAACGGGTGGGCGCCGATGTAAAGGAGGTCGCCCGTGGCATCGGGCTGGACGGGCGCATCGGCAATAAGTTTCTGCATGCCGGTCCCGGCTATGGCGGGTCGTGTTTCCCGAAGGACACCGCCGCGCTGGCGCGCATCGGGCAGGACCACGCCTATCCGATGCAGATCACCGAAACGGTGATGCGAGTCAATCAGGAGGTCAAGGCGCGGATGCTGGAGAAGCTGCGCGATGCCTGTGACGGCAGTTTCAACGGCAAGACCATCGCGGTGCTTGGCGTCACCTTCAAACCCAATACCGATGACATGCGCGAGGCCCCCAGCCTCACCATCGTGCCGGCCCTGATCGGCGGCGGCGCCAAGGTGCGGGTGGTCGACCCGCAGGGCGAGGCCGAAGGCCGCGATCTGCTGCCCGGTGTCAAATGGGAAGACGACCCCTATAAGGCCGTGCGCAATGCCGATCTGGTGGTGCTGCTGACGGAATGGAATGAATTCCGCGCCCTCGACCTGAAGGCGCTGGGGCGCAAGATGGCGCAGCCCCGGATGGTGGATCTGCGCAATATCTACACCGCCAAAGCCGCCAAACGCGCCGGATTCGAGACCTATATCGGGGTGGGCCGCTAAACCCACCCGGTCATCACCCCAAACACAAAAAGACCCTGATACAGCTGTATCAGGGTCTTTTCACATCATCCTCAGACTCTGTTCAGCGGTGGCGCAGCCAGGCCTTCAGATCCTCCATCAGGGTGCTGTCCACCGCTGTCCCGGTGAGTTCGATCCGCTGCTGGCCGGGGGTGAATCCCAGCCGCACGCCAGCGGCGGCCTGCACGCTCACCCGCTCATGTGCGCCGATGCTGTCCGCCGGATCCAGGCTGCGCACCCGTGGCACCGGAGAAGGACCCGGAGAGGAACCCGGGGCAGAGGACGGAACCGGGGCAGGGGTCGCCTCCGGCGGATCTGCCGGCGCGATCTCACTCCCCTCATGGGCCTCAAGCAGCTGGCTCAGCAGCGCCTGTTCCGCCTCTGCCGTGGGGCGGGCGGTGGCGCGCAGGGCCGCGACCACCGCATCGGCAAAGCCAGGATCCTGCACAAAGGCCCGCGCCAGCCCCAATCCCAGTTTCTCGCGGATGGCGGTGGGAAACAGCAGCTCCTCATCCAGCGCCTCGACCAGGGTGACAAAGCTGCCGATCTTGGAGCGTTTGGCGCGGGTGGCATTGGCAAAGAGCGATTGCAGCGCGTATTTCTGGCTGCTGTAGACCCCTTCGCGCAGCGCCCGCACCGCAATGCGGGCGCGTTCGTAATGGGAGAGGTTCACCCGGATTTCGTTTTCCTCGACCATCGCCACATAGGCGCCCTCAGCCCCGTCGGGCTGAATCACCAGCGCCTTGATGGTGGCAAAGGCAGGATCATTGCTCTCGGCATATAGCCTGCGCATCGCGGTCAGACGGCGCCAGCCGGAGATCAGACCATGGGTCTTGCCCGCCGGGGCCTGCGCGCCCAGGGCGACCACCTCGATCGGGGTCTGCTGGCCACGGGCGCGCAGGGATCCGACCAGCGCCCCCATCTCTTCCTCGTCCTGCTCCAGCCGGTCGCGCACCAGATGGGTCTCGTCGATGGCGCCAAGCGCGATCTCCTCGATCATCAGCCCCTTGGCGCGGGCGGTCTCCAGCACCGCTGTCAGCTCCTGCAGCGCGCCCTCTGTGGCGGCTTCGGAGGCGACCTGCGCAATCGGCGGCGCTGACAGCGAACCGGGGCCGCCGAGGGCGGATTTGTTCTCAGGTGCCGTGCTGAGATAGGTCGGCTGTGCCGGTGAAAGCCGTTTGCGTTTTGCCATCTGCCTGTCCTCTTCCTGCGCCTGTTCTGATCCCTGCACGCCCTGTTTGCCCTTTGGGGGCTGCAGGGTCGCAGTATGAGGCGCTTTGCGTTTTTAGCCCGTTACTGCGCCGCGCGCTGCATCTGCAACTCATCCCGGCGCCAGACCGCCAGCAGGAGCCGCTTGAAGGCCGCATAGGTGGCGTCAAAGGTCTCGCGCCCCCTTGCGTAGGTCTCGCGGTTGAAATCGCGGTAATCGGCCTCGTAGATGCCATTGACCTGCTCGCCGGCCTGACCGATCAGCGCGGTGTAATCCTGCCGGTGCGGCGACAGGGTGGGCCCCAGATAGGCCTGCATCAAGGCCGCCAGCTCGCCCTGCTGGGCGCCGTCATAGCGGGTGATCACCGTGCGCACCGCATCCCATTCAAAGGCGATCTCCGGCCGCCCCAGCGCGCGCGCCGCCAGATTCTCGCCCTCCTCGATGGAGGCGAAGGTGGAATGCAGCATATCGAAGAACCGCCCCGTACTGTCGAATTCCAGAAACGACGCGCCCATCGGCACCAGAAGGATATCCGCCGCCGACAGCCCGTTGATGGTGAGATAGCCAAGCGCCGGCGGCGTGTCGATGAAGATCACGTCGTATTGCTCCAGCACCCCGTCGGCCTCCAGCCGCTCGGTGAGCGCATCCCAGAGCTTCCAGCTGCGCGCGGCCATCCGCCAGACCGGGATCTGGAACTCCGCCCAGTAGAGGTTCAGCTGCGCGCCGATCAGATCGATATTGGGCCAATGGGTGGGCTGGATCACATCCGCTGCCGTCATGCCCATCGCCGCCGACAGGCTGTCGTCCAGCGGCTGGGGCGCATCGCCGCGATCCAGACGGCGCTGGTTTTCCAGGCGCAGGTGATCGCCGTAATGGCGCGCCAGGAGCGGAAAGGCGGTCTGCCATTCATCCTCCACGCGGCCACCAAAGATCGAGGTCATCGAACCCTGGCTATCAAGATCAATCACCAGCACCTTGTAGCCATCCAGCGCCGCCGACATCGCCAGATGGGCCGCTGTGGAGGTCTTGCCGACGCCGCCCTTGAAGTTGGCGACAGCGACCATTTTGGCGGGCAGCCCTTCGGGGCGGTAGGGCTGGTAATCCTTCGCCTTGGAGCCCTGCGCGGCAAAATGCGCGCGCAGGCGCAGCACCTCGTCGAGGGTGAACCATTTGGCGCCACCTTCGGTCTCGGAGCGGCCCTGCGGCAGATCTGGGTTGGCCTTCAGCACCCGGCGGAAATGGGCCTGGGCGACCGGGATCAGATAGCGGGTGATCTCCCAGGTGGAGAACAGGCGCAGCTCCTTGCGGCCCTCTTCGTTCATGCCCCGGCTGGAGAGATCGGCCCGGCCGCGCGCGCAGGCCTCGGCGATATCGGCAAAGCCGCCGGTGCTGGTGGGAGCCTCCAGATCGCCCAGGGCGGCGTCGGGGTCGATGTTGAAATAGGGGGGCAGCCCGGCCGCATTGCGGCCTGGATCTTTCTTCTGGATGTCTCGTGCCATTGCTCTCACGCCTCTGCCTGGGTCCGCCGGTGCAGGGATCCTGTAGGGTTCCCTGTTTGATGTGCGGCCTTTTGGAGATGATAGCATAAAACAGCGCACATGAAAGATATATGCGCATCTGTTTTGAATTTTCTAAGCAAATCCGGGGGTTGCGGCAAAAGAAACCGGTGGGATCCGGGGCGGGACCGGGGCAATTTCTGCCCTGTCGATTTTTTCTACCTGTTATAATTGAGTTATATATAAGTTAAGGCGCAACACCAGTGGCGGCAAAGCCCTTTTTTCATTGGCGTTTGGAGCCGGTTTTCGGGCTGCTGCGATTCCGAAACCCCGAAAGACTGACTCTGAACCCCCGAAGCAGTGACTCCGAACCCCCGTTGAGAAGTGGTGTGGATAACTTTAGGGTGGGCGTAATCAAAACCACGAAGACGCGAGTCACCCCGAAAGAGGCCATAAGGCCCGGATAAGCGGGGGGCGGGCAGAGCAGACGGGACAGCAATATGGCAGGCCAGATTTCGGGCCAGATGACCGCAGGGGGCAGCGCAGCGCAGGGGGGGGATTTCTTCCTCTGCGATATTTTCGATGCGATTCCGAAAAACGATCTCGCCTCGATGGAGCATCCGCTGTTCTCGCTCGGCACAAGACCGGACCGGCGCATCCTGAACTATGAACATAATGGTGCGGAGATCACCGTGGTGCCCTCGGTCAAAGGGCTGGCGACGATCCATGACAAGGACATCCTGATCTTCTGCATCAGCCAGCTGATGGCGGCGGTGAATGCCGGCCGGCAGGTCAGCCGCACGCTGCATCTCACCGCCCATGATCTGCTGGTGGCGACCAACCGCGAGACCTCGGGCGATGCCTACCGCCGCCTGCGCGAGGCGTTCGAGCGGCTGGCGGGCACCCGCATCACCACCAATATCGTCACCGGCGGGCAGGAGGTCACCAGCGGCTTTGGCCTGATCGAGAGCTGGGAGATCGTGCGCAAGGCGCGCGGCGGGCGGATGGTCAATGTGGTGGTGACGCTCAGCGAATGGATCTATCGCGCGGTGCTGTCGAAATCGGTGCTGACCCTCAGCCGCGATTACTTCCGTCTCCGCAAACCGCTGGAGCGGCGCATCTATGAGCTGGCGCGCAAACATTGCGGCCGCCAGGACAGCTGGCAGATCTCGGTGGAGACGCTGTTGAAGAAATCCGGCTCCGCCAGCCCGCGCCGGGTGTTCCGCAAGATGCTGCGCGACATGATCACCGCCCAGCCGCTGCCGGATTACGCGATGGAAGAGCTGCCGGGGGATCTGATCCGCTTTTCCCAGAAACATGCGGTGCTGGACAACAGCCAGCGCCCGCCGGTGCTGAGTGCGCGCGCGCTGGAACAGGCCCGCAGCCTGATCCCCGGCATTGACGTCTATGCGCTGGAGGCCGACTGGCGCGAAATGTGGGTGCGTTCCGGCGCGCCGCGGCTGCGCCGCCCCGATGCGGCCTTTCTGGGCTGGGTGAAGAAACGCGCCACGGAATAGGGCAGGGGAAAAGCCCCGTGTCAGAGACGGGTTTGCCTTTAAAATAGGTCAGTATTGTTGTCTAAATGTTTCGCACGCGAAACATTTGGGCCGAACCGGACCTATTTTGCACGGCGGTGCCTGCCGGCGGTCTGCCCAGATAAAGACCCGCCCGGCCAGAGGCCGGACGGGCGAAAGGAAGTCTGATCAGGTCCCCCCCAGGTATGAAACGCCAGACGTCTTACCGGCCGCGCATCCCTGATCAGCCATTCCCCTCTCTCAACGCGTTCGACATGCTGCGCAGCACCGGGCTGAGCAGGTAATCCGCCAAGGTCTGCCGCCCGGTTTCGATCATCGCCTGGGCCGGCATGCCGGGCAGGGTCTTGACGTTGGGCAGCGCCGCCAGCTCTTCGGGCGGAATGCGGATGTGAACGCGGTAATAGGGAATGCCGCTGTTGAGATCGGCAATGCTGTCAGCCGCCACCATCACCACCTCGCCCCGGACCGGCGGGGTGGAGCGGAAACTATAGGCGGTGAGCTGCACGCGGGCCCGGCCACCGGTCACCACCTCGTCGATATCGGTGGGCGAGACGCGGGTCACGACAATCAGATCGCTGCCCGAGGGCACCAGCTCCAGCACATTCTGGCCCGGGTTCAGCACCTGGCCCAGCGTATTGATGGAGAGCTCCACCACCCGGCCGGCCTGCGGCGCGCGGATGGTCTGGCGTTCGATCACATCCTCCGCCGCATCCAGCCGCTGGCGCAGGTCCAGAATACGCTCCTGCACCAGCTGGGTTTCGCTGGAGATCCGGTTCACCGTGTCGCGGTGCACCTGCAGAATGCGCTCCTCGGTTTCGGCGACACGCTCCTGAAGGTTTTCGCTGTCGCTTTCCAGCGCGCCAAACGTGCCCATCAGCCCGGTTTCCTGCAACAGCCGGTCGCTGAGCCGGGTCTTGGGAACCAGGCCTTTTTCATAGAGCTTGTGCAGATCGGCGACCTCGCCCCTGATCAGGGTCAGCTGATCCTCCACCGCGGTCAGCCGCGCCTGCCGCCCGATGAGCTGTTTGCCCAGCTGGGCAATCCGGTCGCGCAGGATCTGCACCTGACCTTCATACAAGGCGCGGTTGCTGGCGAAGACATCGCGCTGCACCTCAAACAGCGAGACCAGCTCTGGATCCTCGGCAATCAGCTGGTCCAGCTCGGCCGGGATCTCGATCTGATCAGCCTGGGCCAGCTCCGCCTGAAGCCGCGCCTGCTGGGCCAGAAGACTGGCCATCTGGCTGGTCAGGATGGCGCGGTTGGCGCGCATCCGGCGCCCGTCCAGCACCGCGATCACATCGCCCTCGGCAACCATATCGCCTTCGGCCACATTGATCTCGCGGACGATGCCGCCCTCCAGATGCTGCACGCTGAGCCGGTCGCCATCCACGGTGAATTCCCCGGGGGCGACCACGGCGCTGGTCAGCTCGGCCCTGGTCGCCCAGAACACCAAACCGCCAAACAGGCCAAAGCCGCAGACCAGCATCCACAGCACCAATTGGCGCACGCGGGTCGGCGGGGTGCGGGGCAGGGTGAAGCCATCGGGCATCAGGTCCTGAAAGCCCCGGTTTATTTCAATCTCGCTGGCGGCGCGCGGGGCCAGCTCCCGGCTGTTGCTGCGGCTCATGACTGGGCTCCTTCTGCGGTGCTGGCCTCTGCATCGGTGTCCGTCCGGGCCGCCGCCCGGCGCGGTGCGAGATTGGTCACCTTGGGATCGCTCTGGGCCCGGCTCATCGGCTGGGCGGCGGCTTCGATGATCTGACGGGCCTCGCCAAAGCGGGCAATCCGCCCTTCCTGTATCAGGGCGGCATGGCTGACCCGCCGCAACAGGTTGAGCCGATGCGTCACCACCACCACGATGGCACCACGGGTGCAGACCTCCTCGATGGCGGCGGCCAGGGCCTCTTCGCCTTCGGGGTCGAGATTGGCATTGGGCTCATCCAGCACGATCAGCTTGCGATCGCCAAAGAAGGCGCGGGCCAGGCCAATCCGCTGACGCTGCCCTGCGGAGAGGAACCCGCCGCGCGGGCCGACTTCGGCGTTATAGCCGCCGGGCAGGGCCAGGATCAGCTCATGCACGCGGGCCAGTTTGGCGGCGGCCACTACATCGGAGGGTTTCGATGTCGGATCCATCATGGCGATATTCTCGGCCACGGTGCCGCGGAACAGCTCCACCTGCTGCGGCAGAAAGCCGATATGGCGGCCGATCTGTTCGGGGTCCCAATCGGTGAGGGCGGCATCATCGATGCGCACATGGCCCCGCACCAGCGGTTGCAGCCCCACCAGCGCCCGCGCCAATGTGGTCTTGCCCGCGCCCGACGGGCCGATCAGCCCCAGCGCATGGCCCGGTTGCAGCGACAGGGTGATGTCGAGAAGCAGCGGATCCTGCCGCCCTGGCAGCACCACGGTGGCATTTTCCACCGACAGCCGCCCGGTGGGGTCGGGCAGTTCCATCCGGTCGCTGGTGTCTTCGGCATGGGCCAGCAGGAGGTTCAGCCGTTCCATGGCGCTGCGGGCCTTGAGCAGGGCACGCCAGCCGGCGATGGATTGCTCCACCGGGGCGGCGGCCCGGCCCAGCAGGATCGAGGAGGCAATCATCAGCCCCGGTGTCAGCTGGTTGTTGATCACCAGCACCACGCCCACGCCAAGCACGGCGATCTGCAGACCCATGCGGGTGGCCTTGGCCAGCGAGGTCATCAGCGCCACCCGGTCGGTGACCAATGTGCCAAAGAGAATGGCGGTAAAGGCGCGCCCCCGCCAGCGGCCGATCTGGGCAGAGGTCTTGCCCATGGCGTGGATGATCTCGGCATTGACCATCATCTCCTCAACCGCGGCATTGGTTTCGCGGGCGGCCTCCTCGGAGGTCTTGCCGGGCGCGCGGGCAAAGACCTCGCTCAGCACGCCAAGCCCCAGCAGGATCAGCAGACCCACCACCGAGACCAGCCCCAGGATCGGGCTGAACAGAAAGATCAGCCCGATGAACAGCAGCGACCAGGGCGCATCCAGGAGCGCAATGAACACCGGGCTGGTGACAAAGCCGCGCAGATCCTGAATGTCGCGGATCGGTTCCGCCGTGCGCAGAGGCGCGGGCAGGTTGCCGCTGATCATCCCTTGCAGGACAACCGGGCTCAGCCGGGCCTCCAGCCGCGAGCCGAGGCGGGCGACGAGGCGCTGGCGAATGACATCAAAGAGAAAGAAGAACACCAGCGCGATTGCCGCGCCGGTGGTCAAAGCAATCAAGGTTGGCATGCTGCCCGAAGCCATGACCCGGGCAAACAGTTGCAACATGTACAGCGGCGCTGTCAGGACAAGCAGGTTAACAAAGATACTCGCTACAAAAATTGAGGTGATAACACCCCGCTGTCCGTCAAAGACCCGTTTCGTCTTCATACCCGTGACCCCCCGGTTGCACGATGTGAAGTTTCTGAAGCTGGCAGATCAGCGCCCTGGTCCAAGGTGGCAATCCTTGGCCGGGGACCAAATCGCTGTCCTGAACCAGGGCTAGACCCCCCCGGGTGGCGGCCGCCACCCGGGAGGATCATTCCTTATGGCTCAGAGCGTATGACCCCAGATGTTGTCATAGCTGTCGTCAAAGCCGTCATCGCTGGCCACGACCCGGATCGGCTCGTAGCTGCCGGCGTCGCCGGTGCCGACCGCATTGATGCCAACACCGCCAGAGGGCAGGGCGTCCTGTCCCAGGGAGGTGTAGCCATTGGCATTGGTCAGACCCTTGATGACCACGGTGGCGCCACCAACAGAAATGGTGGTGTCGGTGCCATCATCCGAAACACTGGCCACGCCATTCAGGGCGCCAAAGGCCGCCTCTGACGAGGTGCCTGCACCAGCGTCGATATTGGTGACGCGGAAGGCCAGCACATCGTGGTCCTCATCAATGTCAAAGTCATTGATGCAGTCGATGCCATCGCCGGAGCTGAAGGAAGCCCCGTCCCAGGTCAGGTCGATGATGAAGACATCCTTGCCGTTGCCACCGGTCAGATCGTCATCTCCCGCGCCACCTTTCAGGTAGTCGTTGAAGTTGCCGTCGCCGCCGTAGAGGGTGTCATTGCCTTCACCGCCATCCAGGAAGTCATGGCCACGGCCACCGTCCAGATCGTCATTGCCAACTTCGCCATAGAGGCAGTCGTTGCCATTGTCGCCGTTCAGGTCATCGCCACCGTTGCCGCCCAGAAGGACGTCATCGCCGTCGCCGCCGTTCAGCTCATCCGCGCGATTGTCACCCATCAGCAGGTCGTCGCCATCATCGCCGTTGACGGTGTCTTCGCCGTCGCCGCCGCTCATGACGTCATTGCCAGTGCCACCATGCATCAGGTCATTGCCATGACCGCCATACATAGTGTCATTGCCGGCATCGCCATAGAGCGTATCGGCCTGGTTGTTGCCGTAGATCAGGTCATCGCCATCGCCGCCTTTGACGGTGTCGTTGCCGGAGTTGCCGAACAGCACGTCGTCGCCGACATTGCCGTGGACGCAGTCGTCGCCTTCGTTGCCATAGAGGGTGTCATTGCCCTGGTTGCCATAAAGACGATCCCGGCCGATACCCCCATATCCGAGGTCGAAACCACGGCCGCCGATGATGACGTCATTGCCCTCTTCGCCGAACATGGTGTCATGGCCGGAGCCACCGCGGATGCGGTCATTGCCGGCTTCGCCACCGTCCTGCGGTGTGTAGCAGTCCGGGCAGTCGACGGGACGCAGATCGGTTTCATCGCTGGTATGCGCTGAGGCCTCGACCGATGTTTTGGGGTCGTCGTCGCAGCAATCCCAATCGATGTCGCCATAGCCCTTGACCCGGGCATGGTCACCAAAGATCAAATCGCCCTGGGCACCGCCTTCGAGCACGTCATTGTTGCTGCCGCCGCGGAGAGTGTCCTTGCCGGCATCGCCATTGACGTCGTCACGGCCTTCGCCACCATCCATCAGGTCACGGCCGCGGCCGCCCTGCATCAGATCGTCGCCGGTTTCGCCGAACATGGTGTCCATGCCACCCTGACCATCCATGGTGTCATGGCCATCGCCACCCAGCATGCAGTCATTGCCGTCTTCATTGGGGCCTTTGCCAACCGGACCGCTGTCAGAGCCAAAGTCGAGATCGTCGCCCTGGGACTGACGTTCGTCGCCGAACATCTCGTCATCGCCGGAGCCGCCGATCACCAGGTCGTCGCCCAGACCACCGGCCATACGGTCGTCGCCGCCCTGACCGTTCATCCGGTCATTGCCGCCGCGGCCATACATGGTGTCGTCGCCGTCATAGATGGATTCGCCAGCGCGGCCGCCGCGGTCACCCCACATGCAGTCGTCGCCGCCTTCGCCGTCCATGCAGTCGTCGCCCAGATCCCCATAGAGGTAATCGCCGGCGTCGCCGGAGCCATCGCCCTTGCCGCCTTCATCCCCAAAGATCTGGTCGTCGCCATTGCCGCCAAAGACCGTATCCTGATCCTTGCCGCCCAGCAGCGAGTCATTGCCGTTTTCGCCATCGATGTAATCGCAGCCATCGCCGCCATCGATCCAGTCGTTGCCGTCGCGGGTCGCGTTGGTGCCATTGCCCCCGTAAAGGGTATCATTGCCACCATCACCATTGATGGCGTCATTGCCGCCGCGGCCTTCGATATAGTCCTGGCCGGACTGACCATCGAGCCGGTTGTTGCGCTCGTTGCCATAGACCGCATCATTGCCGCCGCCAGCTGCGGCGTTGTCACCGGCATCATGGTCGTTCAGATTGATGACATTGCCATCGCGACCGCCACGTTCCGTGGTGCCATCATTGTAATTGGGACTGAATTTATTGTCCTCGTCAAAGATGATCTCGCAGTCTGGATTGCACTCTTCCCATGGTGAGCCTTCGTCTGGTCTACCCATCTTAAACATCCTCCTAATTAATATACCGGGAGTGTGATGCGCCCCCCGACGCGACCCCCTTTAGAAATCTGGCCAGGGGAAATTGGGTGTGGGACCTGACCAGTACCAAAAGACCGCTTGGGTCTCTGATGGTGATTGCATCGCAAATCGGGTGGGGTGGATGCCCCCAAATGGGGACAAATTTTCCTCAAATTGTCGATTTCCGGGGGTGCGGCATCAGATGCCCGGCGGGCTCTTCTGCGAGATATGTGGGACAGGCACCAAAGCCGTCCGACGCATCTTTTCCGGGCCGGGGATTTGGGACAGCAGTCCGGCCCGGAGGGATGTCGCACCCCCGAAAGAGAAAGACTCTTTATCCTTTGTTAGAGTCTATTATTTGCAGATATCGCCAGGCCGTCTCCCTGCTTATTGGCCCGGATCTTCTCTGGTTGTTTCAACAAAACGGACAAGGCTGGCCCAATGGATCTGCGCCTCGCTCCAGGCCGTGCTGGCAGCGGCGGAAATCCGGCTGTGATAGAGCGTGCCCGCCGCCAGCCCGAGCGCCAGGATCAGCGCAAGATATCCGCCCTGGCCAAGCCCGCGTGCCAGCCGCTGCCGCAGGCTGCGGCGGTGGGCGGAGCTGTCGGCCAGCACCCTGGCAAAACTGTTGCGCAGCACCGGCTCCAGCTCGATCCGCAGCGCCCCTTCCATCCGGTTCACCGCCTCCTCCAGCGTGTCGATGCGCGCGCTCAGCGCCTTGCGATCCGCCTCGGCCTTCCGGGTGTAGATCTCACCCAGCCCGTCGTTGAGGGTGGCGAACATCGCCGTGATCCGCTTGTGCAGCTCAATGAGATCGCCGCGCCCGGCCAGAGGCTGGGGGCCGCCGCGCAGATGGGCGGCCAGCTGGTCCAGATCCGCCGGGGCGAGCCTGTGGGCGGCGGCCTCCGATGCGGCCTCCGATGTGGATTCTGCATGGGCCGGCTCCCCGTCGGGGCGCGGCTTGTCGGTGTTCTGCGTGGTCTGATCCGTGGTGCTCTCCATCTCGATATCTGATGCCGGCTCGGCTGCGGTTTCTGATCCGGCTGCCGACTTGGCCTTGCCGGTGTTTCTGGTCGCATCCGTGGTCGATCCTGTGGTGGGGTCTGCCGCGCGGCGGTCCTGGGCGGCCAGGGCTGCGGCGCCGATCGAGGCCGCGGTTGGCGCGACCGGTGCGGGTGGCCCCTGGGTGAGGCTTTCATGGGTTACCTTGTTCATGACGCTCTCCCCAGAGAGGCCTGCCAGGTCAGCCGCTGCGCCATTTCCGTGCGCCCGGCCACCTCAAGCTTGGACATCACCCGCTTGGCATAGGTGTTGAAGGTCTGTTCCTTGATGCCCGCAATATGCGCAGCCTCGCGGTTGGACAGCCCCAGCTGGATCAGCGCCGCAACCCGGGCCTCGCAGGGCGACAGCCCCATTTTCTGCGCCAGCATCTCGATCCGCTGCTGATCGGGCTGGCGCGGCAGGATCGCCACCACCAGCGCGCGCCGGGTGTCGGCACAGAGATAGCAGGTCAGCGAGACCGGCAGCCGCATTCCCGAGCTGGCATCCTGCAGAAACAGGATCAGCTCTTGGCTGGCCCCGCCGCCGGGCACATGGGATCCGGCGGCTGCTTGGGTCGGGGTGCGCGCGCATTCCTGCACGGCTGCGTAAAACGCCCGGGTTTCCCGGCTGTTGGCACAGCGCAGCACGCCGTCGCTGTTGCACAGCAGATTGCCTGCCGCCAGCATGTCGCAGCCGGCCCCATTGCAATCCAGCAGTCGGCCCGAGCTGTCCAGCACCAGAACCGCGCTGTCGCTTTTGGTGGAAATTGTCCAGAGCATCGCTTCGGAGGTTTCGGAGGCCTCCAGGGCCAGCTCCGGCGCCGGTGTGCCGGCGAGCATCTCGCGCAGCACATCCTCGCGGGTGAGCGGCCAGATGGCAGGCAGGATATCGGCGCAATGGCTGTCATGCTGGCTGCCTTCCAGATGCAGCGCGACCCGGTCTTCGCTGCCATCGGCAAAACGGCAGGCAAACACCACCCAGCGGCCAGATCTGTGGCCAGAGCCATCCGCACGCAGGGCAGCGGGATCCAGCCAGTCGGGCCAGGCGTTGGGATGGCTCTGCGGATCATGCAGCTGGGTGCAATGGATCAGCGGCCCGCTGCGCAGCAGGGAGCGAAGATCCTCCCTGGGCGGTTTCGGCCGCGACCCGGCTGCGGATCGTGATGCGGATCCGGCACCGCTGGCCCCGTCGCTGCTGGCCCCGTCGCCGCTGGTCACAAGACATGTGGTCACCAGCAGACGGGCAGGCCCGGTGCAGTCGATCTCGGCAATGGCGGTGGTGGTGATGGATGAAACTTGTCTTTGAAACGATCGCGCAAAAGCGATCTCGCCCGTGTGGATCACGGCGCCCCCGAACACATTCATATTGCCCCCCGGCATATCAAAACGAATATGTCCCAGCCTAGCATATCGCCGGTGCCGTCAAATTGTGCAGAGGGCGTACCCCTTCGGATGTGACGATTCGCTGTTGGTTTGGGCTGTCCTTGCGATCAACCAACGGGCGAACCCACAGAGGGTTGAGTTTTAATCAATATCTGGTGTTGTGACGCAGGGTAAGCCACAAGTCACCGCGAAGGGCCAATTCAGTATTTTCCATAATATTATTATTTTTCAAATGATTAGATATTGGCAAAGATCCGCCGCCTGAGTGAAGGGCTCAAGGAGAACTACCTCGGAGGGGGTAAGGATCCGGGCGGGGGCGCAACAAAGGAAGGGTGATTCCATCTCTTGCGGTAGGATTCGCGAAGATTGAACACCATTAGGTTGTGGAAACCGGCCCGAGGCGGGTCAGAATTAAGGAATTCGCACATCTTTGGATTTGCCCGCCCTGAGGATATTCTTGTTGATAAAACAAAAGCCTATATCGAAAACAATACTTTAGGCTTTGGTTCTGGTGGCGCCAACATTTCGCCAATGGGTAAGTTTTTTGACAAAAACGGATGGATTCGGGCTATTTTGGAGTGCCGCATAGCGGTGCAGCGCTGATACGGGCTGCAATTTGGAGGCAGGGGGGCGTGATATTTGGCCCCGGCATTTTAGGGGGCTGGCCTGGAGGAGGCCCGCCTGAACAGCAGGCCCTGTGAAACTTCCCCGTGATAGGGGGGGCTGCAGCGGGGAGCTGAGAGATGGCCTGCGGGCAGGCGGCTGAGGCGTTCCCTTGGTCGGCCGGGTCGCAATGCGGCGCTCATCTGATCGAAAGGACAAAAACACAAGACATAAGACAACACCGGGGTGCCATCTGTGACGGGGGTCGCAACAGCACCGCGAGGGCCAGGGCGGGGTGTTCCAAACCCGCAGAAAAGCCCGGTGACCTCCCTGTTCCGGAGATCATTCATTGAGACCATCTGATCGTGTGTGGATCAGTTTTTTTAAGAGTATGGGGGTATATCATGCCTGTTCATATTGTGGGCGAAAGTCGCTTGTTACGCGACATGTTCCTCGCCATTTGCCAGAGCAACGACTACCAGATCGGCACCTGCTGCGATGAGCTTTCGACGCTCTCCGGGCTGGGGGTGGATGATCTGGTTTTATATTACAGCCATGAAACCGGACCGGAGCTGGTGGAGGAATTGCGCCAGTTCAAAGAGGGCAATGACGCCTCTCTGCTGATCCTGATCATGGGGCGCGAATGTTCCACCAGCATGCAGAATGCGCTCAGCGCCTATGCCGAGGCGGTGATCCCGCAACGCAAATCGGCCGAGGCGCTGATTGCGGCGCTGCGGGTGGTGCAAAGCGGCTATCGGATCGTGCCATCGGATATTTCCGCGGCGCTGCGGGCGGCGGATGTGACCACATCCAGCGGCGACCAGGCGGCGGAAACCCTCGGCGCCTCTGCGGATTTTGCGGCGGTGACCCTGGACGGTCGGGTCAATGGGAGCCTGTCTGAGGCAGGCTCTAACAAGGGGAAACCCAACGGTGTTCCGGCCGATCCCCTGCCAGTGGACCTGCGCCGGATGCCGGCCTCGGCTGCGGCGCGCGGGCTGTCGGGACGCGAATGGCTGATCCTGACCAAGCTGATCGACGGCGCCACCAATAAATCCATCGCCAATGAGCTGGGCATCTGCGAGGCCACGGTGAAGGTGCATCTGCGCACCTGTTTTCGCAAGGTCGGTGCCAAGAACCGCACCCAGGCCGCGATCTGGGCGTCGGAGCAATTCCTGTCCTGATCCCACCATCTGGTGGGCCGGGCAGGTCGGGGCTGCGTCGGCCATGGATCCATGCTGGGGGGCTGGATCCCGGGTCGACGCAGATCATCCCCGGATACTCTGCTGCGGACCGAACTGTTACAGACTGGGCGGTTGCCGACCCGGGTGTCAGATCTTCAGCTGTTTGCCCGCAGGCAGCAGCGCGTTGATCTGGCGGGCGTGCTCGGGCATGCAGCGGGTCAGGAAATCGTAGGTTTCCACCACATGGGCGCGGGCATTGGGGCCGAGATGGGCATAGGCGCCGGGATTGGCCAGCACATCCACCACCTGATCGGCCAGCGCGCCGGGATCAAAGAAATCCACCAGCATGCCGGTCTCATTATGGGTCACCGCCTCGCGCACCGGCTCCACATCGGCGGCGACGACAGTGGCCTGCATCGACATCGATTCCAGCAACGACCAGCTGAGCACAAAGGGCATGGTCAGATAGATGTGGCAGCGGCTGATGCGGATGATCTTGCACAGATCGCTGTAAGGCACCCGGCCGAGGAAATGCACCCGGCTCCAGTCGACGCTGTCGCCCAGCTCATCCTCCATCTCGCCGCGCAGCCCTGCGGGATGGGTGCTTTCGCGCCCATAGGAGGTCTCATTGCCGCCGATCATCAGGATCCGCGCATTGGGGCGTTCCGACAGGATCTTGGGCAGGGCGCGCATCATCACGTGAAAACCACGGGCGCGTTCCATATTGCGGGCGATATAGGTGATCACCTCATCGTCGCGGCTGAGCGGCCGGGGCAGGCGGCCGAGGCCGATGCTGGCCTGTGGGTCCGGCTGCAGCCGGTCGGTGCGGATGCCGTCATGGCTGACGTAGATCTTGTCGTGAAAGCTCTTGGGGAAGCGGTCGCGCTGCCAGTAGGTCGGGCTGTGGCCCAGATCGACCACCTCGATATTGGCAAAGGGCACGGTGTTGCGGGCATGGGCAAAGAACCCTGCGTGTTCGCCGGGGGGATTTTCCGGGTCAAAGCCAACCAGCCCGCCAGTGGTGCGGTAGAAATATTCAAAGAAGCCGATGATCGGCACATCCGGCCAGACCTCTTTCATGAAGGTCAGCTCCCCCCAGCCGGTGTGGCCAATGATGATATCGGGCTTGAAGCCTTCCCTGGCCTCCAGCTGGCGCGCGGCGAGGGCGGCGCCAATGCCATTGCCGGCTGCCGCCTCCCAGTCCTTGGACAGCCCGTAGGCATCGGCGGCAGGCTGGTGATGGCTGCTGTAGGTTGCGGTGGTGACCCCGGGCAGCTTCACATCATTCCGCTGGGTCAAAAACACGATCTCATGCTCGCCCTGATCGGCCAGCCACTGGATCATCTCCCGGTACTGGCCGGGCATGTTCTGGTGCACAAAGAGAAATTTCATCCCCTATCCATGCCGCGAGAGGGCGGCAGGCGCAACCCTTTCGGCGGGGCGCGGGCGGGGAGATCTGGCCGGGCGTCCAGTATGTCCAGGCGCGCGGGTGCGCGGGGCGCCCCCATGGGCAGGGTTTCACCACCAGGGGCCTCTGCCGGGTTTTCCGGGCTTGTCCCCAGAGGTCATGGCGCTAACATGCGCGCAACGCAGCAATCCCGGGGGCTGCGGCCGCCGGAGACGCCAAAGCGCGGTTGCCGATCCCCTATTTTCAATAGGCCATACCATCCGTTTGTGGAGGCTATGGCGAGTAACATCTGGTGATATATGAGAATCCTTTTCCACGCTCCCGTGCTTTCGGTCCACCGTCCGGATCCGGCACTCTCCAGTATCCTGGGGGTGCCGCCGACGGTGACGGACACATTGTTCGGTCTGAAACCGGCGCATAGGCTGACCGGGAATCGCGGCAATATCATCCATGCCGAAGCCCCGGCGCGCAGCCTGCGCAAGGACCCGGATGGGTCGGCGGTGGGCAATATTGCCAATCTGCAGAAAAACCTCGGTGAGGGCTATGCCGAGACCATCGCCGAGCATTTCGACATGATCGTGGTGTCACTGGCCAATTTTATCCGCCCCAATCACGATGGTATCCGGCTGTTTACCGCGCTGGAGGCGCTGGATGGGCGGGTGCCTTTTGTGGTGCTGGGGGCCGGGATGCAGGGCAGCCATGCGTTTGAGGACCTGCTGCCGGGCAACCGCGATCTTCTGGCGCTGCTCAATGAACGGGCCAATCTGTTTGGGGTGCGCGGCACCCAGACGGCAGAGTGGCTGGCCAACAACGGGCTGGAGAACACCACCGTGCTGGGCTGCCCCAGTCTCTATGTCTATCCGCAGTCGATCATGGCCATCGACGGGGCCGCAGCCCAGGCCAAGGGGCGTCAGGCCAATGTGATGACCGCAGGCCATTTCTCCATGCGCGACGGCGCCATCGTTGAACGCGGCACCGAACTGGCCAAGGCGTTCGACAAGATCGACGCCTCTTATGTGTTCCAGGATGAGATCTTTGCCTATGGTAAATTCATCACGGACCGGTTTGGCTATAATGAGGGCAATAATATTGCCCAGCCCGAGATGCTCAATCGCTGGCTGAGCCGCAAATGCGGCCATAAGGTCGATTTCAACCGCTATTATTACTTCTCCGAGGCTGGCGCCTGGCGGCAGGCGGCGATGCTGCATGATGTCTATATCGGCGACCGGTTCCACGGTGGCGTGGCGGCCCTGCAGGCGGGTCAGCCGGCGATTTTCCTCAAGCATGACAACCGGGTGGCCGAGCTGACCGAACATTTCGGCCTGCCGGCGCTGAACACGCAGAAATTCATGCGCAAGGGGCTGAAGGCGACGCTGGATGAATATCTGTCGCCCGAGATGCTGGACACGATGAAGGCGACCTATCGCCAGCGGCATGCCGAATATGTGGCGGCGCTGGCCGAACACGGGCTGGAGGTCGACACCATCGTGCCCGACGAGCCGCAGCCGGTGCCTGCGGTGGACCGGCAAGGCCATCTGGGCGCCATCCGCAGCCAGAAGGCCCCCGAAGAAGCGCTGCCAGAGGGGCTGTGGCCCACCACCACGCTAACCCCGTCTTATGCCATGCGGCGGCTGCATCCGGAGGGCGCGCGGGAGCTGGTTGTCACCTTTGAAGGGGCAGGCCAGGCGCTGGACCGCAAGGATCCCTTGCGTCCGGGCTTTGGCGAGCGTTTCCTGATCAAATCCGGCTATGCGGTGCTGTCGGTCTTGCCGCATCAGCAGAACTGGTACCGTCCGCTGGATCTGGAACAGTATTTCCGGGCACCGGACACCCGCGCCTGGATGGCTGGGTTTGACAAGGTGCATGTGCTGGGCTCCGGTATGGGGGCCTTTGGCGCCATGGCCTTTGCCGACCTGATCGGCGCGGAAAACGTGGTGGCGCTGCAGCCGATCACCACCCTGGCCGAGGATCTGATCCCCGGAGAGACCCGTTTCCCGGCGGCGCGCAAGCTGGACTGGAGCAGTGGCTACCGCGATGGCTGCAGCGGCTGTGACCGGGCGGCCCGGATCTATGCCATCCACGGCGATCATCCGCTGGATCTGGCTCATGTGGAGCGGCTGCGCGCGGCGGCCGGATCGCGGCTGATCAACGCCGAGCTGTCCCATGACAGCAAGCGCCCGGTGACCCCTTTGCTGCGCGCCAAGCGCCGTCTGCCCCGGACCGTGCTGACCTGCCTGCGCGGCGGCGACGCGGCGGCGCTGGAGCAGGTGCTGGGGGAGCTGGTTGCCCAGAAAACCCCGGCGGAATGATCCGCTGCTGCTGGTGTCATGTCGAACCCAGATACAAAGGCCGCCTGTCAGGCGGCCTTTGTCACATCTGCCCGCTGAATATATCGCCGCGACGCGGTGAATGTGCAATAATTTAACATAAGATTGATTAAGGAGCTTTTTACACCCGGAGCACATTCCGAACCGGGGTGCGACAAATTCCCTATCTTGCCGGATCAGACGGAGATGTGATCGTGGCCGGGTGGTGTTTTATTGTTCGTCTGCCGTTTGATCTGGTAGCCTTTGGTCCTGCGGTCGGCATCATCGGAAGCCGGGCCGGAAGGGCCGCAGACAGGTGGATGTTAAGAGTGACGTGATACCCAGACCACCTGGGCGCGGCACAGGATCGAAAGTATGGCGCGGGTTGGCCCAGGCCCGATGCCAGGTAGGGGGCATCATGACCGGTACTTCACAGGCAGCTAAGCCTGGCTCGACATCTGCGATGGGCGAGACGGATCTTCAGGCAGCGTCTGTGGTGGACGGGGCGCGGGATATCCCCCTGACGCCGATGCAGCAGGGGCTGCTTTATGAAAGCGCGGCTGCCGGCCGACCTTGGGTCAATCTGGAACAGATCGTGGTGCATCTGGACGCCGAGGCGCCCGCGCCCGAGGCGCTGCAGGCGGCCTGGCAGCAGGTCTGCGCCCGCCATCCGGTGCTGCGCAGCGCGGTGCTGTGGCAGGGCCGCCCGCAGCCGGTGCTGCAGGTGGCGCCGGTGGCCGTGGCCGCGGCGCAGGTCACGGTGGAGACCGAGGACTGGCAGGGGCTGGGGGCGGAGGATCAGACCGCCCGGCTGGAACGGTTCCTGGCCGAGGATCGCAACCGGGGCTGCGCGCTGGAGCAGGCGGTGTCCTGGCGGGTGCTGCTGGCGCGGCTGGGGCCGGAGCGGTCGGTGATGGTCTGGACCATCCACCACGTGCTGGTCGATGGCCGCAGCATGGCGGTGGTGCTGGAGGATGTCTTTGCGGCGCTGAGCGCGGGCGATCTGCCTGCCGAGACCGCGCCGGTGACCGGTTTTGACGCCTTCAGCCCGGCCGTGGCGGAGGTCTCGGGGCGGGCGGAAAGCCGGGCGTTTTTCCAGGATCACCTCAAGGGATTCGAAACCCCCAATCAGATTGCCCGGCTGGCGGATCTGCCGGCCGACACACCGCAGGACAGCTCCGGGCGCAAGCGGATCCTGCAGCGACATCTGCCGGCCGAGCTGCGCCGCGCCCTCATGCAGCGCGCAGGCGCGGTCACGGCGACAGAGGGCGGCGGCGCGGCCACCCTGGCCAATATGGTCCATGCCGCCTGGGGGCTTCTGGTGGCGCGCTGGAGCGGGCGGGAAACGGCGCTCTTCGGGGTCACCCGATCGGGGCGCTATCTTCTGGAGGGCTGCGGGCGCACGGTAGGCTGCCTGATCAATACGGTGCCGCTGTATCTGCATCTGTCGGGGGGCGAGACGGTTGACGGGCTGCTGGCGCGCCTGCGCCGCGATGCGGTGGCGCTGCGCGATCATGAACATGCCGCGCTGGCGGATATGCGCGGCTGGTGCGGGCTGCCGGGCAGCGTGCCGCTGTTTGACAGCATGGTGATGTTCGAACGCGACAGTCTGAACGAGCGGATGCGCAGCCTCGGCGGCGCCGATCCGCAGACCCCCTGGCGGCACCGCCGGGTGGAACTGCGCGAAGAGGGCGCGATGCCGCTGACCCTGGCGGTCTATGGCGATGAACAGCCGCTGCTGATGCTGGAATATGATCCCGAGGTGCTGCCGGGCACACAGGTGGAGCGGATGCTGGATCACCTGTGCCAGCTGTTGCAGAGCCTCGCCACGGCGCCCGCGGGCATGGCCCTGCGCGATCTGGGGATGCTGCCGGAGGCGGAGGTCACGCAGCTGGTGCGACAGGGCCGCCCGGATCCGGCGCTGGCGCAGAGGCTGGCGCGGGAGATGGCAGCGGCCCCGCCCTGTATGGCAACCCGGCTGGAGGCCACGGCGGCGCGGATGCCGGATGCCCCGGCGCTGCAGATGGCGCCCGAGGGCGCGGTGTTGAGCCATGCCGATCTGCAGGCCCGCGCCGATCAGCTGGCGGGGGTTCTGCAGGCGCAGGGGGCGGAGGCCGGCGATATCATCGCCATCTGCCTGCCGCGCAGCCCGGAGTTCATCATTGCGATGCTGGCGGTGCTGAAGGTTGGCGCCGCCTTCCTGCCGGTGGACCCGACCTACCCGGCGGCGGTGATGGCCCATATGCTGGAGGACAGCGGCACCCGGCTGGGCATCGGCGGGCCGGATCATGGCACCGTTTCAGGCTCTGACATGAGTGAATCCGCCGATCAGGCTCCTCAACATGAGACGGCGCTGACCTCAAACGGGCTGGTCTGGATCCCGCCCGGGGCCGGGCAGGCGCAGCCCCGATCCGCAGCGCCGATCCGCCCCGCGCCGGATCCGGCGCGGCTGGCCTATGTGATCTATACCTCCGGGTCCACCGGCAAACCCAAGGGGGTGCGGGTGCCGATGCGGGCGCTTCTGGCCCATGCCAGCGCCATCACCGCCGCCTTTGACCTCCAGGCCAGCGACCGGATGCTGCAATTTGCCAGCCTGTCCTTTGATGTCGCCATCGAGGAGGTGCTGCCCAGCCTCCTGGCCGGCGCCTGCGTGGTGCTGCGCGCGCCCGATATGATCGGCGCGCCGGGGCTGTTTCTGGACCGGGTGGCGGCGCTGGAGCTGACGGTGCTGAACCTGCCGACCGCCTTCTGGCATGTGCTGTGCGATGTGATGGCCGACAGTGGCCGCAGCCTGCCGCCCTCGGTGCGGCTGGTGATCGTCGGCGGGGAGCAGGTCAGCCCGCAGGCGCTGGCGCGCTGGCAGCAGCTGGCGCCGGGGGTGCGCTGGCTCAATGGCTACGGGCCGACGGAAACCACCATCACCTGCACGCTGCATGATCCGGGCGGCCCGGTTGATGCGGAGGAGGATGTGCCCATCGGCCGCCCCACCGCCCATGCCCGCGCCTATGTGCTGGCCGCTGATGGCAGCCTGGCCCCCGCAGGGGTGGCCGGGGATCTGTGGATTGGCGGCCTGGCGGTGAGCGATGGTTATATCGGCCGCCCCGAGGACACCGCGCGGGCGTTCCGGCCCGACCCCTTTGCAGCGGAGCGCGCGGCGGCGCGGATCTATCGCACCGGGGATCGCGCTGCCTGGCGGGGGGATGGCACGCTGGCCTTTCTCGGGCGGCAGGACCGGCAGGTCAAGCTGCGCGGCTTTCGCATTGATCTGCGCCATGTCGAACAGGTGCTGGAGCGCGCCTGTCCCGGGGTGCAGGCGCTGGCGGCGGTCCGGGGCAAGGATGGGCCTGCGGCGCAGCTCTGCTGCTGGGTCCGGGGCGTGGCGCAGACGGGCGATGGCCAATGGGATCTCGGCCCGTTGCAGCAGGTGGTGCAGCGCGATCTGCCCGCCCATATGCGTCCGGCGCTGGTGGCGCTGGCAGAGTTTCCACGCACCGCAGGGGGCAAGATCGACATGGCCGCCCTGCCCGCCCCGGAGCAGGCCGCAGGGGCGCTCGGTCTGCGTCTGCGGCGGGACGCCGGAGCGGCGGTCGACACCTCTGCCCCGCCCTCGCCGCTGGCCCGGCAGCTGACGGAGATGATGGCCGATATCCTGGGCCAGCCCGATCTGGCGGCGGATGACAGTTTTTATGACCGCGGCGGCCATTCGCTGCTGGCGATGCGGCTGATTGGCCGGATCGAGGCGGATCTGGGCCAGCGGCTGAGCCTGGCGGCGCTGCATCTGACCCCCAGCCCCCGCGCCCTGGCGGCGGCGCTGGAGGCGGAGCAGAACGGGGAACAGACCGGCGCGCCGGAAACACCGGAAGGCCACAGCCTGCCCGATCATCTGGTGATCATCCAGGATGGCGCGGCGCGGCCGCCGCTGTTTGGCGTGCATGTGCTGGGCCGCAACGAGGAATTCTATCGCCCGCTGGCCCGTGCCCTTGGCCCCGACCAGCCGGTCTACGGGCTGAGCATCGGCCTGCTGGATGATGACACCCCCACCGGGGTGCGGACCACCGCCAAGATGTATCTGGACGAGATCCAGACCCATTACCCCAGCGGGGTTGTGCATCTGGCGGCGGTGTCTCTGGGCAGTTATTTCGCCTTTGAACTGGCGCGTCAGCTGCTGGCGGCGGGGCGCGAGCTGGGGCTGGTGGCGCTGTTTGATGCCGAAGGGCCGGCCGGGCGCAGCCGGGTACAGGGCCGGGCCAGGCTGAGCGCCCATCTGCAGCTGCTCCGGCGCATGGGGCCTGCCTATCTGCGCCATATCGTCGGTAATCGGATTGATCTGCTGCGCAATGCCGTTGAGCGGCGGCGGCTGGAGCAAACCGGCGGTGGTGGAGAACTGACGATCGACGCGCTGATCGCGGCAAACCAGCAGTCGGTGGAACATTACGCGCCGGAGCCGCTGGCCACGCCGCTGACCGTGTTCCGGGCCGGCGACGATCTTTTTGACAGCTCCGAAGGGCTGGCCCATGGGCTGGGCTGGGCGCCGGTGGCCGAGGCCGGGTTTGAGCTGATCGAGGTGCCGGGATCACACCTGTCGATCCTGCAGCCACCCAATGTGCAGCAGCTGGCCCGCCATATGGCGCGCCTGATGGCGCATTCGGCAGATGGGAAAACCGGCTGATCCCGCTCAGATCCGGGCGCATTCCGGCCCGGATCGGAACAAACCCGAGAAAATCGACCCAAAAAGGGAACAAGTTCCCGCTTTGCGGCGTCTGTTCCGTAGGCTGGTTCTCTGCCTGCCGTCTGGCTGCGAACAGGCGGGCTTATTTGTCATTTCCGGGCCTGCGACATCTTGGTCCCCGGCGGCAGGGGGATTAGGTCGGGGCCGAACTCAAAAGGATTCCCTTGTCATGATGAAACCATTTGTCCGGCTTGCCCGCACTGCGGCCATCGCCGTGAGCCTGATGTCCGCCTCCTCAGCCCTTGCCTCCGACACGCTGCGGGTGGGCATGTCGGGCGGCTATTTCCCCTTTACCTTCGTGCGGCAGGATGTGCTGCAGGGGTTTGAAGTGGATGTGATGAATGCGGTGGCCGAGGAAACCGGCCTTGAGGTGGAATTTGTCACCATGTCCTTCTCCGGGCTGATCGGCGCGCTGGATGCCGGGCGTATCGACACCATCGCCAACCAGATCACCATCACGCCCGAGCGCAGCGCCAAATTCGCCTTTACCCAAGCCTATGTCATTGATGGCGCCCAGGTGGTGGTGAAACGCGGCAATGAGGACAGTATCGCAGGCCCTGCTGATCTGGCGGGCAAGACCGTGGCGGTGAACCTCGGCTCCAACTTCGAGGAGCTGCTGCGCAACCTGCCGGAGGCCGACAAGATCGAGATCAAGACCTATGAGGCCAATATCGCCCAGGATACAGCACTGGGGCGGGTCGATGCCTTTGTGATGGACCGGGTGTCCTCGGCCCAGCTGATCCAGGAAAGCCCGCTGCCGCTGGCGCTGGCCGGCGCGCCCTTCTCCGAGATCCGCAATGCCCTGCCGTTCCGTCAGGACGAGGCGGGGCTGGCGCTGCGCGACCGTGTGGATGCGGCGCTGACCCGGCTGCGCGACAGCGGCAGGCTGGCCGAGATCTCGCAGACATGGTTCGGCACCGATATCACGGTTGCCACCGCAGCGGTCGAGAAGTGAGCCGGTAAATGCAGGGGTTGGACCTCGCCTATATGCTGGGGCTGGTGCCGGTGCTGCTGAGCTATGTGCCGCTGACGCTGTTCATGGCGGTGGTGGCCATGGCGCTGGCACTGGTGCTGGCGTCCCTCTTGGCGGTGGAACGGGTGCTGCGGATCCCGGTGCTGGACCAGCTGGTGGTGCTGTTCATCAGCTTCTTTCGCGGCACGCCGCTTCTGGTGCAGCTGTTCCTGTTCTACTACGGGCTGCCGCAGGTATTGTCGGTGCTGACCCAGATTGACGGGGTCACCGCGGCAATCATGGGGCTGACCCTGCATTTTGCTGCCTATATGGCCGAAAGCATCCGCGCCGCCATCCTTGGCGTCGATCGCAGCCAATGGGAGGCGGCGCAGTCGATCGGCATGACCCGCGGCCAGATGATGCGCCGTATCGTGCTGCCGCAGGCGGCCCGGATCGCGGCGCCGACGCTGGTCAATTACTTCATCGACATGATCAAGGGCACTTCGCTTGCCTTTACGCTGGGGGTCACTGAAATGATGGGGGCGACCCAGAAAGAGGCCGCAGGCAGTTTCCTCTATTTCGAGGCCTTCCTGGTGGTGGCGGTGATCTACTGGATTCTGGTGGAGGCGCTGTCGCTGGCGCAGCGGCTCTTGGAGACCCATCTGAACAAGGCCTATGCACGATGAGCGATGCAAGATCCGACACCGCGATTTCCATCACCGGGCTGCGCAAGACATTTGGCGATGCGGTGGTGCTGGATGGCATCGATCTGACCATCCAGCCCGGCGAGCGTATCGTCATCATCGGCCCGTCGGGCACCGGTAAATCGACGCTGCTGCGCTGTCTCAATTTTCTGGATGCTCCCGATGCGGGATTGATCCGCATTGGGGATCTGGAAGTGGACGCCGCCCGCGCCAGCAAGGCGGAGATCCTGGCCCTGCGCCGGCGCACGGGGTTCGTGTTTCAGAACTATGCGCTGTTTGCCAATAAGACGGCGGCGGAAAACATCATGGAGGCGCTGGTCACCGTTCAGAAGCAGCCCCGCGACACAGCCCGCGCCCGCGCGCTGGAGATCCTGGCGGAGACCGGTCTGGCGGAGAAGGCCGATGCCTATCCCGCCAGCCTGTCGGGCGGCCAGCAGCAGCGCGTCGGCATTGGCCGCGCGATGGCGCTGGGGGCCGAGCTGATGCTGTTTGACGAGCCGACCTCGGCGCTGGATCCCGAATGGGTGGGCGAGGTGCTGGCGCTGATGCGCAAGGTCGCCGAAGAGCGCCAGACCATGCTGATCGTCACCCATGAGATGCAGTTTGCCCGTGAGATCGCCGATCGCGTGGTCTTCATGGAAGGAGGGCGGATTGTCGAACAGGGCCCGCCGGCGCAGATCTTTGACGCGCCACAGGATCCGCGCACAAGGGCCTTCCTGCGCCGGGTGGGGTGACGCCCGCCGTCGGAGACATCAATCGCAGAGACGATCCAGACGCAAAAAGCGGGCCACTGGCCCGCTTTTTTCCATCGCGAGGATGGGTATTCCTGAGACGCTGTCAGCCTGGGATCCACACCCTGCCCTGCTCAGGCGCGCCGGGCGGAGGTCAGATCCTGCCGCACCCCATCAGATCGCAGGCGATCAGTTGGTGGTGGTGGTGGTGCTGGTTTCGTCGTCGTCGTTCAGGATCACACCCAGAATGACCGCAGCGGCAACGCCGCCTGCAATCAGAGTGCCCTGCTCAAGGCCGGTACCGCCGAGCAGGGTCGGGGTGCCTTCTTCCTGAGCGGAGGCGGTGGTGGTTGCGGCCAGGGTGGCCAGGGCGAGTGCTGCGAAGAACTTGTTCATAATCCAAAACTCCTTTGGAGACCGTTGAGCTGAGAGTAGGTGAGTTACCCTTTGAATTCAACGCAGCTTTTAGCAGCAATATCCCGGGGACTGGAATTTTTTTTCCGACGTTGCCGAGATATCGCTCATTTTGGCGGATCTGGTCTAAAACCGCCTGTTTTTCATAGCCTCCGGGGCCGGATCAGCCGCCGGTGGTCAGCTGACGGATGCGCAGATAGCCGACATTGGGGCCGGCCCATTGGCGTGATTGCCAGACCCGGCCGCTGCGCGAATCTACCCAGTAGTCATTGACGATCTCGCCGCCGCGCCCCGGCTGGCTGGGCTGGCAGCGTTCCTCGATGTGGCGGGTCGGGTAGCGCAGCTCCACGATGACAACCGGATCAGCCCCGAGATCGCGGCGGCTGCAGAGCATGTCGAGCTGCCAGGCGTCATTGTCCAGCCCGCGGATATGATAGCGCCGGGCGCCGCTGCGCAGAGGTCCACCGGTCTCCCCCGCCACCAGGGCGGAGCTGGACAGGATGTCATTGCCAAGGTTGCGGGTGGCCACCAGAACGCCGTTGCGCAGGGTCAGGCTGATATTATCCTCGGTGCGCCAGACCGCCACCGTGCCGAGGCTGTCATCGCGGCGCAGCTGCTGGCGCGACAGATAGGCAAAGACGCCGTTTTTCTCGATGGTGACCTCGATATAGGGGTCCTTGATCTCATCCAGACCGGCGCGGGTCAGCGGCGGGCGCGCGGCCGGATCCGCCCGGCCCCCGGACAGCCGGGCGCCAACCCGGTCCGACAGGTTGCGCAACAGTTCGACCTGCAGGGGCGGCGCGTCCGGTCCGCGGCTGCAGGCGGTCAGCGCCAGCAGCCCCAGCAGGGCGACAAACGGGGCCAGACGCCCCCGGGGGTGACCCGTTGCAGACATCATCATTCCCAGATCCTCGCCCGTTGCCGGGTCAGCTGCGCGCGGTGGGCCTCGCGGATTTGTCCATAAAGCCGGTCGGGGACATGCACCCGCTGGCCACCATCCCGCTGGGTCGGGCGCACCACCATGCCAAATGTATTGCGGCTGGGTTTGCCCAGAAGCCAGTCCAGCGGGATGCTGAAGCGGAAGCCCTTGTCAAAGGAGCCTTCACCAAAATCCTCGGAGGAGACATCGGTGAGGGTAAAGAAGCCGCCGACCCGCCAGCCATTGGCAAATTCGCGGTCCAGGCTGAAGGTGGCGCCATAATCGCCGGCCAGATAGCGCCCGGCATCCACCTGCATATGGTAGCCTTTGTCGAGCTGGTAATAGGCCGAGGCATGGCCGGTGAAGGTCTTGTAATCGCGAAACGACAGCCGCTGATCGTAATCGCGCTGCACCACGTAGTTGGTCTCAATCCCAAGCGCCAGACGGCTGGAGACCGGTTTCCACAGCAGCTCGCCCGAGACGCCGCCAAACATGCTTTCAAACAGGCCGACGGTGCTGCGGGCATAGAGATCCCGCCCCATCTGCCATTGCTTCGTGACATAGAGGTTTTTCAGCGTGGTGCCGAATTGGGCATATTCCCTCGCATCTGTCCGCACCCGTGGCAGCACCGAATTGGAGGCGCGCCCGTCTGCCACATTGCCCCAGACCCGCTGGCGGAGGGTGCCCGCGATGCGCCAGCCCGGGGCGGGCGCATAAGAGGCCTTCAGATCCACCCCCACATCCAGCCGGAACGGCAGATCCGGGTCAAAATAGGACGGCGCGGTATAGGGGCTGATGGAGGTGGAAAACGCCGGGTAGAGATCCTGCGCGACCAGCGCCTCCCCGGCCAGCGGGCCTGCCTCCTGCAGGCCGGTCACCGCCCAGAGCGCCTCGGTGGCGTCGGGGTGATGTTCCAGCGCCTCCAGATCGCTGCGCCGGATCACCACCTGCGACAGCGCCAGCCCACCGCGCATCGGCACGATTTTCAGCGTCTCCACCGAGGGCGGCAGCAGCCGTGCCATGGCGCGGGCGGCGCGGCCGATGGCCAGGGTCTGGGCGCGGTAACGGGGATTGCGATAGCGCAGCTCGGCCTCGGTGCCATCTGCGGGCAGGGTCAGCGCTTCAAGAATGAGCCCATCCTGTTGCAGCGCCGCGCTCATCAGATCCCGCAGGGTGGTCTTGGCGCGGGTGCTCCGGGCCCAGTCGCGGCTCCAATGGGCCTCCTCGGTGGCCCAGCTGCTGCGCGGCGCCACCGGCACCGGCGCGCTCACCCGCATCGGCTGGGGGGGGTGTTTCGGATTGAGCTGGATCTGCGCGGTCACCCCCAGTTCCGAGCCATAGAGGTAATAGGCCCCCAGCCGCAGCCCCGGTCTGGCCTGGTATTCGGCGCCGAAGCTGAAGGAGGATTTGCGCTCAAACACATTCGGAGCGCCGGTCTCCAGCACATAGGCATCGGAGGAATATTCCGCCTTCAGCCCCCAGCGGTCATTGGGCAGCCATTCGATGCCTGCAAAAGGCGCCATCTCGCCGCGAAACCACTGGTCATAGGACAGTTCACCGCCGGTACTGCCGGCCGTGAACCCCGGTCTGCTGCCGGCCAGGCTGCCGATGGATCCGCTGGTGCCCAGGCGTCCCCAGCCCAGACCGGCGGTCAGCTTCAACCGCCCGGCCCCGCTGCGATGGCTGAGGGCGGGGGTGTCAAAATTCTTGGTGGCGACGATATATTCGCCGGCATAAATCCCGGTGCCGGCAAAATCCTGCAGGCCCAGGGTCACGGCCGGACGATAGCGCCCCTCGCGCAGCAGCCGCAGCCGCACGTCAAAGCCGCGGTCATAATAGGTGGAGAAGCCGGCAATCTGCGCGCCATTGGTCTGGATGCCATTGTAGCGGAACGCGGCGCTGAGCCAGGGCGTGGCCTGAAAGGTCAGATTGTAGCGGGCCTGACCGCCAAACCAGGAATAGGTGGCGGCAAACTGCCCGTCCGGCAGCATTTCGGCGCTTGGCATGTCCACCAGACCGGGGGAGCCGTAGAAATTGAGGCTGGGGGCGGGCAGCGGTTTGAAGCGCGGGGCCTCCGGCTTGGGCGCGGTGAGCGCATCCTGCGCCTGTGCGGCCCCTGCACCCAGACCCGGACTGAGACCCAGCACAGCCACACAGGCAGAGGGCAGAAGCACCGAAGCGCGGAAAGATCGAAGAGCAAAGATCACGGGCGGGCTGCCTTGTTGTCTGGTCGGGGCTTCGGAGGGTCCGAGAATCGGCGGGCCGATCCGCAGCTCTGCGCCCCGGGGGCGCGGTTGGCCCGGTTAGACCACAAAAGCCGCAGGCGGATCAACGATCTGGCCAGCGCCGACCCCTGCCGGAGATCGACCTGTGACCGGCAAACTATAGTGTCTGCGCATTCCTCCCGATGACCGCTCCCCAGTTCCCGCCCCCAGTTGCCATCCCCGGTTGTCGGCGCTGTCCGTCAGCGCGACGGGCGATGTGACAGGACACCGGGTCGTCAGGAGGTCTTGCGCGCCTCTTCGGGGGTGCGATAGCCCTCGACCCAGCGTTTGATCAGCGCCCGGGCCGCGCCTTCGTCTCCTGCTGCCACTGCCTGGCGCAATCCGCGGATCAGCGCGGCGACCTCGATTTCCGACAGCACCGCCTCGCGGGCGCAGAAGATCTTCTGATGGCGGGTGGTGATCAGGTCCGAACTCAGCGTCAGCTCTTCCTGCATCTTTTCGCCGGGGCGCAGCCCGATGATCTCGATGGCGATATCGCCGTCGGGATCCTCATCGTCGCGCACCGAATAGCCGGCACTTTCGATGACCTGACGGGCCAGCTGCAGGATCGAGATCGGCTCGCCCATGTCGAGCACAAAGACCTCGCCGCCAAGCGCCTCGGCACCGGCCTGAAGCACCAGCTGCACCGCCTCGCGGATGGTCATGAAATAGCGTTTGACGCGCGGATCGGTGACGGTGACCGGCCCGCCGCGGCTGATCTGCTCCTGAAACAGCGGCACCACCGACCCCGAGGAGCCGAGCACATTGCCAAAGCGCACCATGGTGAAGATGGTGCCGGGATTGCGGGTGGCCAGATCCTGCACCACCAGTTCCGCCATCCGCTTGGAGGCGCCCATCACATTGGTCGGGCGCACCGCCTTGTCCGAGGAAATCAGGATAAAGCGTTCCACCCCGCTGCGCGCCGCCGCGCGGGCCAGGGTTTGCGTGCCAAAGACATTATTGGCCAGACCGGGCAGCGGGTTGGCCTCCACCAGCGGCACATGTTTATAGGCCGCCGCATGCAGCACCACCTGCACGCCGTGATCGGCCAGCACCATGCGCACCTGGCGCGGATCGGTGACCGAGCCCAGCACCGGCACTAGGTCGATACCGGTGCCTTCCAGCTGCTGCTCCAGCTCCTGATGGATGGTGTAAAGCGCCAGTTCCGACAGCTCGTAGAGCACCAGTTTGCGCGGCCGGCAGGCCAGCACCTGACGGCAGAGTTCGGAGCCGATGGACCCGCCGGCGCCGGAGACCAGCACCACCCGGTTCTGATAGGACCCGCTGGCCTCCTGCAAGGGCACATCGCGGGTGGCCCGACCGAGGAAATTCTGCGGCGCGACGGGTGTCAGCTTGTCCACCAGCGCCTCTTCGCCGATGAGCTGGGCAAAGGAGGGCAGCGCCTGTACCTCCAGCCCGATCCGCTGCAGGCGCTGAATGATCTGGGCCTGTTTCGGCTGGCTCTGCGAGGGCATCGCCAGCAGCACCCGTTTGACCTGGCGGGCCTCGGCCAGCTCGGCGATGCGGGCGGGCGGGAACACCGGCAGCCCCACCAGCGTCACCCCCTGCAGCGAGGTATTGTCATCGACAAAGGCGACAGGATCAATGCCGTCATGGGCCTTCAGCGCCTGGGCCAGCTGGGCGCCGGTGGTGCCGGCCCCGTAGATCAGCACCCGGCAGCGCGGCTGGGCGCGCCGGTAGATCGCCACCACCACCTGATAGAGCAGCGCCCGCGCGGCCAGCAGGCAGAGAAAATAGGTGGTGGCAAAAACCACATGGGTGCCGGGCGGCAGATCCGGGCCAAACAGCAGCGTCAGCCCCGCCGTGGCTGCGGCGGTGATCGAGGCCAGCAGCGCGGTCAGCCCGACGGCATGGCGCTCATAGGCGTTGAGCTGCACCTTGGGCAGCCCCAGCCACAGCGCCACCGCCGCCGCCAGCGCCAGCACATAGGGCAGCACCGGCAGCATGGCCGCCAAGGTGGCCAGCGCAGGTCCCGGCAGCGGCAGCACCAGAAAGGTCAGGAACAGCGCCAGCGGGATCAGGGTGAGATCAATGGTGAGAAAGATATAGGATTTCTGTTTGCGTGACAGCGCACTGATCAGATTGAACATCCCTGGCCGTCCCCGCTTCCAGTCCCCGGTGGCCGCCTGCAGTCCGGGGCGGCCCGTCGATATGTCCCGATGTCGCGCCGAAGTCACCCCGATGCACATCGTTTCAAATGTGTTTTTATCAATCCCCGCAGCAGGTCCCCGGACCCTCATGCGCTGGGTCTCTCTGGCTGCGGGCCTATGTTTCTTTGGTCCAACCTTCGGGCCCTGTCCAGGAAATCCAGCCTGAAACATCCAAAGGTCATCCGGCGATCACTTTAGACCCATTTAGGGGCTAATACAAAACCGCAACCAGCAAAAAAGCGCCGCCTGCCGGTGATTTGCCCGGTGATTTGCCCGTTTTGCCGCGCCGGTGACCTGCCCCGAGCCTTGATGCCGGTTCTGAAGGCCCCGGTGCCGCCGGAGTGGCGGAGGTGGCGGGTCCCCTGCCGCTCCGGGGGGGCGATATGGGCCCGTCCGGCGGGAAACGGCCGCTCCGGGGGGCGAATCATCGGATCCCCGCAGACCTGTTCTCAGCCGCGCCGGAACAGGTTGCCGATGGTCTGAAACACCAGGTCAAAATCGTAACACATGCTCTGGTGGCGCTGGTAGATCAGGTCCAGCCGCGCCTTCATCGGCACGCAGAGGCGGGAATAGACCTGATCGGTTTCCTCGGCGGTGGTGCAGCGCGCCAGCAGGGCGGCCTCATGCCGGTGATAGGTGATCGAGGCCAGGCCGGTGACGCCGGGGCGCGATTTCAGCACCCGGGCATAGAGGTCGGGGTTGGCCTCGACATATTGGCGCAGCGGCGGGCGCGGCCCGACAAAGGAGAGATCCCCCTTGAGGATGTTCCACAGCTGCGGAAACTCATCCAGCCGCCGGGCGCGCAGCCAGGCGCCTGTTTTGGTGATGCGGGCCGATTTGTCGCCGCCGGAGACGCCGGTATCCTGGTCCACCACCTGCATGGTGCGCAGTTTCCACAAGGCAAAGGGCTGATCGACGCCCTTCATCCGCTCGGCCACATAAAACAGCGGGCGGCCTTCCTTCAGCAGCAGCCAGGCCATCAGCGCCAGCAGCACCGGGCCCAGCACCACCACCAGAAGGCTGGCAAAGAAGAGATCAAAGAGGCGTTTGCGCCAGGTCATATGCGGGGATCCTTATCGGAAACGGAAGGGGACAACAGGCCCAGTCCGCGCGCCTCGGCCACCAGATCAGCCGCTGTGGCAACAGGCAGGCAAGCTGGCAGATCTGCGGCGGGTGCAGGCTCTGGCGTCAAAAGCCCGATCAGCCGGCTGACGTCAAGCTGCACCTCGGCAATGGCGTCACCCGGCGCGGGCCTGCGGGCAAACTCCAGCCCCGCCGCCTGCAACAGATCGCCCATTGCCACCAGCCCGGGCTGGGCGATGTTCAGCACCTGTGGCAGCGCCGGGCTGGCGATCAGGGCGGCCAGCACCTCGGCCAGGGTCCGCGGGCCGATATAGCTGCGCCGCGGCGTCTGCCCATCGGCAAATTGATCCAGGCGGAACCCGGCCCGCCAGCCACCAAGAATGGCATCAAAGCCGGCAATATTGCCAATCCTGAGCAGGGTGACATCCAGCCCCAGCTCTGTGGCGCGGGCGCGGGCGGCCTGTTCCATCTCGGCCTTGGCGACGCCATAGGGGGCCAGCGGCGCCAGCGGGGTGTCTTCCCGCAGCGGGCCGGGGGTCGCGCCATAGACCGCCGCCGAAGAGGCCAGCAGCACCCGTGGCGCCCCTGCCCCTGCTCCTGCGTCGCGCGCCCGCGCGGAGGCCTCCAGCGCAGCCAGCGCCAGGTCGCGATGCTGCACCAGCTGGCCCGCCCTCAGATCGCCGCCCGCCGTGCCGCCGGGCACCGGCCCCGCCAGGCAGAGGATCGCCGCACAGCCCACCGCCGCCTGCAGCAGCGCTTCGGGCTCTGCCAGCGGCTCGAAAACATGCCAGCCCCGGCCGTCGGGACCGGTCCCGACAGGCGGGCGGCGGCGCTGCCAGCGCAGCCCCTGCTCCGGCCCGCTCCACTGGCTGTGCAGGAGCCCGCCGATCCGCCCCGAGGCGCCCATGATCAATACCGGAGCCAATGCGGGGATCAATATGGGTGGAAAACGCATCAGCCCCCCTGTTACCGTTGCCCTTGCGGTTGACGCAGTCTGCATGCCCAGTATCTTGCGGAGAACAAAAATCAAGCCGTTTTCGGACAAGGACTCTCATGCGCCGCCTCACCCTCCTGCTTGCCGCTCTTGGCCTTGCCCTGTTGCCGGCCGCCTGTGGCCGCCTGCCCGGTGGCGCTCCCGCCAGCGAAGAGATCCTGAAAACCGCCGATGATGCGGATGCCGATTTTGCCCTTTATCCGGTGACCCGCGCCTTTCTGCCCACCGTGGCGCATTGGCCCGAAACCGGACCGCAAAGCGGCGGCGGCCAGAGCGGCAAGCGCCCGCTGAAATGGATCGGCGCCACCCGAGGCGCCAAGACCCAGATCATCCAGCCCGGCGACCTGCTGACCCTGCGGATCTGGGACAGCAGCGACAATTCCCTGCTGACCACCCCGGATGAGAAGATGGTGCAGCTGCAGGATGTGACGGTGGCGGCCAATGGCAGCATCTTCATGCCCTATGTGGGCAATGTGAACGTCAACGGGCTGACCCCGGATCTGGCCCGTGAAAAACTGCAGCGCGAGCTGGAAACCATTGTTCCCTCAGCCCAGCTGCAGCTCGATATGACCGAAGGCCGCAGCAATTCGGTGGATCTGGTCAGCGGCGTCACCACCCCCGGCACCTACCCGATGCCCGATCGCAATTACACGGTGATGGGGCTGATCGCGGCCGGCGGTGGCATCAGTGCCAGCCTCAACAACCCGCAGATCCGCCTGGTGCGCGGCAGCAGCATCTATGGCACCTCGGTGGAGGCTTTGCTCAATGATCCGCGCCGCGACACGCTGCTGCGCGGCGGTGACCGGGTGTTTGTGGAAGAGGATGCGCGCTATTTCCTGTCCTTTGGCGCCACCGGCCGTGAGGATCTGCACACGTTCACCAAGGATCAGATGTCGGCGATGGATGCGATGTCGGTTGCCGGCGGGTTTCAGGACAGCCGCGCCGATCCGCAGGGCCTGCTGGTGCTGCGCGAATACCCCGACAGTGCGCTTGCCCCCGGTCAGCGCGGCCCGCGCCAGGCGCGGGTGGTCTTTACCCTTGATCTCACATCGGCCGACGGGTTGTTCTCGGCCCGCCGCTTCCAGATCAATTCCGGCGACCTGCTGATCGCCACCGAGGCACCAGTGAACGACGCGCTGACCATCTCCAATATCATCGGCAATTTCTTCGGCGTCTTCAGCCGCGCCGGGGTGCTCTGATCGGCGCCTGCTGAGATCGGGGCGCCTCTCTTCTACAAGAGCTGTCGCGCCCGATCTGGCGGCCCGGCACCTCAGACCGTACCCGCAGAAATCAACCCAAGGCAGAGATTTTGCGCTGGCCCTTGCAGCGTCTCGAGGCTAGTCTGCCCCTGTCCTGTTCCTCCCGGTTCTGGCTTGGTTTCTATTCTGTGGTCTGGCCTTATTTTGTGGTCACGAAGCCACCAAACCTGGCCCCGGTTCGCATTGTTATTCTGCAAAAACCTTATTTAGAGCCTATATTTGCGATGAAACCCACCACTCTTCGTGTGACCGACAGCATGCGCAGGCTGCTGGCCGACTGCCATGTGATGCCAAAACCCTGGCGTGACGAACGGGATCTGACCGCCCTCAAACGGGTGAGCCTGCCTCCGGATCTGAAACTCTCGGCGCTCACCCGACACGGGTTGAAATCGGGCGGGCTGCTGCCCCTCAGCAGCATCGGTTACATGAGCTACAGCCACTCGCCTTCGCGCAACTGGTCCGCCGGGGCCTTCTGTTCGATTGCCGCCGGACTGCGGGTTCTGGGGGACCGGCACCCGATCCGGCGGGTGTCCTCCCACCCGTTCAGCTATGGGCCGCATTACGAAAAACTGGCCCGCAAAATGGGCGCTGAAACCTATGAACCCCACGCACGGTTCAACACCAAGGCACCGCCGGTGCGCATCGGCAATGACGTCTGGATCGGGCGCGGGGTGCAGATGGCCGGCGGGATCACCGTCGGCAATGGCGCGGTGGTGGCCGCAGGCGCCATCGTCACCAAGGATGTGCCAGCCTATGCCGTTGTTGGCGGCGTGCCGGCCCGGGTGTTGAAATACCGGTTTGCAGCCCCGCTGATCGCCCGACTGGAGGCCACGGCCTGGTGGGATTATCCGCTGGAAACGCTGGCGGCCTTCAAGATGGGGCACCCGCGCCGGTTCTGCAAAGCTTTCGAGCCGGAGAAGGACAGCCTGGCCAAACGCGAGGAACGCTGGATCACCGCCGCAGACCTGCAGGCGCTGGCAGCTCCGGTTGATGTCGCGCGGGTCTCTCTGCACCGGATTGCCGTCCAGCCGGATGAGCGGCCGCTGGGGCCGGTGTCCAAGCAGACCCGCCGCGCCTCGGATCGGCTGATCCGGCTGCTGCGCCCGGCCTGAGGCGGAGCCGTGTCGCGCTCTGATCAGTCCAGCAGCCGTTCCAGATAGGCACCATAGGCGTTTTTGGCGAACATCTCGGCGCGGGTGCGCAGCTGGTCGGCGCTGATCCAGCCCGCCTCATAGGCGATTTCCTCGGGGCAGCCGGTCTGCAACCCCTGGCGTTCCTGCAGGGTGCGCACGAAATTGCCGGCATCCAGCAGCGAGCCATGGGTGCCGGTGTCCAGCCAGGCATAGCCGCGGCCCATGGTCTCCACCCGGAGGGCGCCTTCGTCCAGATACATCTGCAACAGATCGGTGATCTCCAGCTCGCCGCGCGGGCTGGGGGTGACCTGCCGCGCCCGCTGCGGCGCGCTGCCGTCCAGGAAATACAGCCCCGTCACCGCATAGTTCGACGGCGGCACGGCGGGTTTTTCGATGATCTCGCGGGCGCGGCCCTCGGCGTCGAAATCCACCACGCCATAGCGTTCGGGATCGGCCACGTGATAGCCAAAGACGGTGCCGCCGCTGGTCTGCGCATCCGCCGCCGCCAGCAGTTTCGGCAGGCCATGGCCAAAGAACACATTGTCCCCCAGCACCAGCGCCGAGGGGGCGCCGGCCAGGAACTCTTCGGCCAGCACAAAGGCCTGTGCCAGACCGTCCGGGCTGGGTTGCTCCACATAGGTGAGATGAACGCCCCACTGGCTGCCATCGCCCAGAAGCCGGGTGAACTGATCCTGATCCTGCGGCGTGGTGATCACGCAGATCTCGCGGATGCCCGCCAGCATCAAGACCGACAGGGGATAATAAATCATCGGCTTGTCATAGAGCGGCAAGAGCTGTTTGCTGACCGCCATGGTGATCGGATAAAGCCGCGTGCCCGAGCCACCGGCCAGAATGATACCCTTACGTGCTGTCATGCCTGCGCTCCCAGATCCTTCAGAATATCCCTCAGCCCGGCCCGCCAATCCGGGCGTGTGATGCCAAAGACCTTCTCCAGCGTGCTGCAATCCAGCCGTGAGTTCAACGGTCGCCGCGCCGGGGTCGGATAGGCCGTACTGGGAATTTCCGCCACCGCACAGGGGAGTTTCGCCTCGGCGAAAATCTCGGTGGCGACCCCGGCCCAGCTGGTCTCGGGCTGGCCTGCAAAATGATAGGTGCCGGATTTTTCCGGCGCCGTCATCAGCTGGCGGGCGATCTCCAGGCAGGCCGCCGCAATGGCCCGGGCCGGGGTCGGCGCGCCGATCTGATCGGCCACCACACGCATCCGGTCGCGGTCCTGGCCGAGCCGCAGCATGGTCTTGACGAAATTGCTGCCATGGGCCGAGACCACCCAGGAGGTGCGCAGGATCACATAAGCCCCCCCGGCCAGGCGCACGGCGGCCTCACCGGCCTGTTTGGACCGCCCATAGGCATTGACCGGCGCCACCGGCTCATCCGGGTGCCAGGGGCTGCTGCCCTTGCCGTCGAAAACATAATCGGTGGAGAGGGTGACAAAGGGAATGCCCAGCATGGCGCAGGTCTCGGCCATGACGCCGGGGGTGCTGCCATTGATCACCGTGGCCAGGTCCTCTTCCGCCTCGGCCCGGTCCACAACCGTATAGGCCGCCGCATTGATCACCGCGGCAGGGGCATGGGCGCGGATCATCTCGGCGCAGGCCGCAGGATCCGTGAGATCCGCCTGATCGCGGCCGAGGCAGAGAATATCATCATGCGCCGCCAGTTCCCGCGCCACCTGGCCGGTCTTGCCAAAAACGAGGATCATATACGGCTTCCTTTATGACATAGATACAAGGCTGTAGCCCAGATAGCCAGTTCCGGAACAAAGGTCCAATGCAGCAGAAAAGGACAAAACCCAATGAGGCTGGCTGGCTGGTATCTCCACCAGCGTATAGAGATGATCATTAAGCGGCGCGCCCCACAGGATGCCGCCACCGATGGTGTCCAACACCATATGCAGGAAGAGGGCGGCAAAGAACACCAACGCCGGGAGCAGCAGGGGGCGGGCAAACAAGGCCAAAACCGGCAGAACCAGAGCCGCAATAGCCCCCCAGAAAGCGGGCACATGGACCCAATAGCGGTGATGATGAATGCTGCCCTGATCCACGAAATGGAACCACAGCATGTCAAAATCCGGCAGCACCGCGCCAATGAGCGCGGCGGGCATCAGCAGCCGGTGCTTCTCAGGCGCCAGCCGTGCCAGAACATAGCCGGAGGGCAGATGCGCGGTCAGCATGAGGGAGCGCTATCCGGAAGAAATACCGCCCGACCGTTAGGCCGGGCAGCGCCCGACCCTCCCCACGGGAGGGCGCTTCGCACCCGCCCAGGCTCGGGCGCTGCCCTTTGTGGCATATCTGCCGTCACTTTCCCGTCCCCAACCGCTGGCCAACCCCGTCGCGGCTTTGCAGCGCGCGCCACCAGGCCTCATTGTCGAGATACCATTGCACCGTGCGCGCCAGCCCTTCCTCCACGGTGACGCTGGGCCGCCAGCCCAGTTCATCGCGGATACGGGAAGGGTCGATAGCATAGCGGGCATCATGGCCCGGCCGGTCGGTCACAAATGTGATCTGGTCCTTGTAAGATCCCCCGTCATCCCGGGGCCGTTTCTCGTCGAGGATCGCACAGAGCGTCTCGACCAGCTCCAGATTGCTGCGCTCATTCTCGCCGCCGATATTGTAGCTGCGCCCCACGCGCCCCTCGGACACCACCAAGAGCAGCGCATCGGCGTGATCCTCCACATAAAGCCAGTCGCGCACATTGGAGCCATCGCCATAGATCGGCAGCGGCCTGCCTGCCAGCGCATTGAGGATCACCACCGGGATCAGCTTTTCGGGGAAATGAAAGGGACCGTAGTTGTTCGAACAATTGGTCAGCACCACCGGCAGCCCATAGGTCTCATGCCAGGCGCGCACCAGATGGTCGCTGGCGGCTTTGCTCGCGGAATAGGGCGAGCGCGGATCATAGCCGGTCTCTTCGGTGAACAGCACATCAGGGTCGGCAGGCAGGCTGCCATAGACCTCATCGGTGGAGATGTGATGGAACCGGAAGGCCTCCGGGCGGCCCGCCTCGCTCCAGTATTTCCGCGCCGCTTCCAGCATCTGATAGGTGCCGGTGATATTGGTCTCGATGAAATCCCCGGGGCCGTCGATGGAGCGGTCGACATGGGATTCCGCGGCCAGATGCATCACCACATCCGGGTGATGTCGGGCAAAAACAGTGTCTAATGCGGCGCGATCACGGATATCGACCTGCTCAAAGGCATAAAGCGGGCTGTCCGCCACAGCCGCCACATTGTCCAGACAGGCGGCATAGGTCAGCGCATCGAGGTTCACCACCTGATGGCCGCGCGCCACCGCCAGTCGGACGACGGCCGAGCCGATGAAACCCGCCCCACCTGTCACCAAAATCTTCATCTCTTATCCTTCCCACACGAAGGGGCTGTCGAAATCTTCAAACCGGGGCGCCTTGGCGTCCTTGTCGGACAGGACCGGGCTGCCGTCAAACCCCCAGGTGATGCCGCAGCTGTCCCAGGCCACCCCGCCGTCACACTCCGGCGCGTAGTAATCATTGCATTTATACAGCACCTCGGTGTGCGGCAGGCGGGTGATGAACCCATGCAGGAACCCGGCCGGGATCAGCAGCTGACGGCCATTTGCCGCCGACAGCTCCACCCCGGTCCAGCGCCCATAGGTGGGCGAGCCCTTGCGGATATCCACCGCCACATCAAACAGCGCCCCCTGGCCGCAGCGCACCAGCTTGGCCTGAGCATGGGGCGGCGCCTGGAAATGCAGCCCGCGCAGGGTGCCCGGCTCCATCGACAGCGAATGATTGTCCTGCACAAAATCGAAATTGAGCCCCGCCTCGGCCATCCGCGCCCGGTTCCAGCATTCCGAGAAAAACCCCCGCGCATCGCCAAACCGCGCCGGTGTCAGGATCTTCACCCCCGGCAGGTCCGTGTCCTCAATCTGCATGTCCTCTCCCCCCGATCTGCTGCCGTGGTCCTGTCCTCAGTCCTAACGCCCAGACGCCGGTGATGCCACGGGAAAGGCACATATTGTGGTCCCAACCCACTCTGCGGCTGCCTGACAGCGGGGCCATATGGGATTTCATGAACAATTAAAGGTTTGGACACAGCGCCCTGCTAGGCTCCCCGGAAACGGGCTCATAGCAGGCAGGGATGATATGCCGATATATCAGGATTACCGCGCAGTTTTGATAGATGACGCCACCGGCTGGCATGATGGCTCCGGCGTCATTCGCTATCAGTTCATCACCTCGGTGCCGGATTATTACGACTATGACCCGATCTGGGGAGATTATGACGTCGGCGGAGAATACCTGCCCGAGGGGGCGACGGTGAACATGGACCCCGCCGAACGGCAGATGATGTTGCAGGCGGTCGCAGCCTGGAACGAGGTGGCCAATCTCAACCTGATGCCCGCCGAGGGCGGGATGGCGGATCTGACCTTTGCCAGTGCCCATTTCGCCGATGACGGGCTGTTCGGCTTCATTTCCGATTTTCCCGAACCGGCTGATCTGGGCCGTACCCCGTCGCTGGCCGGGGATCTCTGGATCAACAACAGCAACCCCGATCAATATGTGCCAAACATCGGACCCATGCTGGGGCATACCAGCTGGAACACCTATCTGCATGAGCTGGGCCATGCGCTGGGGCTGCGTCATCCCAATGAGCAGCCCGACAACCCCGACACCAGCGGCCAGTTCACGGTGATGTCCTATGTCGCCCATCCGGGCGAGGCGGATCTGAGCTATGACGCGCAGGGCTGGGCGCTGACCCCGATGCTCTGGGACATGCAGGCGCTGCAGGCGCTTTATGGCGCCAATACAAACACCCGCACCGATGCCACCAGCTATTTCGGGGTCGGCGACGGGCGTGGC